>CAMAHZ010000059.1 GCA_945834965.1 uncultured Clostridia bacterium
GCGGAAACCGTCAACACCGACGCGATGCCCGAACTTTGGAACGCAGCAGAGCTTAACGCCGCGTTACAGCAAAAGGTTTACCCCGACGAGTGCGAGTTCGTAATAACCGACGAAATGCTCTCCCGTTGGGACTACGAAGCGGCAATTCACAAGATTGTTAAGGAAGTAATAAAGTCCTACGAAGTCAAGATTGAAAACATCAAGAAGGATACGTTCGGTCAGGTGGACTTCCACCAGATAGAGCGTGACGAACTTCTTCGTTCCGTAGACAGGTACTGGGTAGACCATATCGACGCAATGGACCAACTCAGAAAGGGCATAGGTCTCCGCGGCTACGCTCAGCAAGACCCCGTAATCGCATACAAGCAGGAAGGTCACGAGATGTTTGAAGAGATGATAGACCGTATTCAAACGACTACCATTTCCCGTCTTTTAAAGGGCAGGATAGTAAGGGTGCCTTCTTCGGTTATCAGGGCTCAGTCGGCTAAACCTGCGGCACAGCCTAACCCTGCGGCACAGGCTAAACCTGCGCCCGTAGCGCCTACTCCTGCGGCACCTACGGCACCCGCACAAGGCAACGCACCTTCGCCCGTAATCCCCAAACCTATCGATGCGGAAGGCAACTTCGTTCCCAAGAGTACGCCCATTCACCGCCCTAAAAACTAATAATTAATCAAAAATTCAACTATGTTTAAAGCAGACGATTACAGATTAAAACTTAAAGCTCTTTCCGATACCTTGGCAGAAGCTAAGTATGCGCTTGATATCGACAATATCGGCACCAAGCTTGAAGAGCTTAAAATCGAGCAGGAAAAACCCGAAGTATGGCAGGATTTGGAAAAGTCCAAGCACGTCGGCAGGGAAATTTCTTCTATAGAAAATAAGATTGAAGCGTATAATAAAGGTGAGTCGGCTATAGCAGACGCCCTTGCGTTCATTGATTTAATCGAAGAAGCGGACGACGAGAGCTTGATTCCCGAGCTCGAGCAGATGATTGCCACCGCCGAAGACGATATCGAGCAGATGCGTATCCGTGCGCTTTTAAAGGGCAAGTACGATTCCAACAACGCCATATTAAACTTGCACTCGGGCGCAGGCGGCACCGAAGCGTGCGACTGGACTTCTATGCTGTATAGAATGTATCAGCGCTACTGCGAAAAGGCGGGCTTTAAGGTCACCGAGCTCGACTTAGAAAACGGCGACGAAGCAGGTATCAAGTCGGTTTCGTTCAAGGTGGAAGGCGAAAACGCCTACGGCTTTTTAAAGGCGGAAAAGGGCGTTCACCGCTTAGTGCGTATCTCCCCCTTCGACGCAAACAAACGCCGTCATACTTCGTTCGCGTCCTTAGAAGTTATGCCCGAAGTCGACGACGAAGCGGAAGTGGAAATTAGGGACGAAGATATAAGAATAGACGTCTACCGCTCTTCAGGCGCAGGCGGACAAAAGGTAAATAAGACCGAAACGGCAATAAGAATTACCCACTTCCCCACGGGTATCGTGGTAACCTGCCAGAATGAGCGCAGTCAGCTACAGAACAAGGAAATGGCTTTTCAATACCTTAGGGCAAAGCTTATAGAAAGGCAGATTGAAGAAAGGGAAGCGGCAGATGCCGAGCTTAAGGGCGAGATAAAGAAAATCGAGTGGGGCAGCCAGATTCGCTCTTACGTATTCTGCCCTTATACACTTGCAAAGGACCACCGTACGGGCTATGAAAACACCAACATTCAGGCGGTTATGGACGGCGACATTCAAGGCTTTATAATCGACTATCTCAAAAAGACCGTTTAAAATTAAAGCTTAAAAAATTTTTGGTAAATTTCTAAGTTTTGCCGCTCGGCAAAAAAGGAGAACAGGTTATGGAAAATCAGCGTACTTTATCCTATCAACAGGCTTCGGAAGAACTTCGTGACTGTCTTTTAAGGCTTTACGGCAAGAAGATATTCCCCCGTATGGGCAAAATCTTTGCGGACCAACTCTTTTTGGCTGGTACCGAAGCAGGCGGCTATCTTTCCGTGCTTGCGGACTTGAACGAAATTCACGTCAAAAGGGACACCGCACAATGTGCCTTAATCAGGCTTAAACGTGCCGATTACATACTTAAAACTATGAAAAAAGCAGGTTACTATACCCAGCAGGACGCGGAAGAGCTTGAAGTGTTTTTCAACAAAATCATTCCTGCGGTAAAGGGCTTGCTCGAAGCCGTTTACGGCAAAATCGACAGGGACAACGCCGCGCTCTTGAATCAGGTTGCCAAGACCGAAGAGAGCCCTACGGAAGATGCAACCGTACAAATTCCCGAAGCTGTTGAAGAAATCGACCACGACCCCGACGGCTTCTATAAGGAAGTTTAATTCAGCACAAAAATTTTGGCACGGCGTTTTTTGCGTCGTGCTTTATAATAGCCGCAAATAATGCGGCAAAAGAAAGATTATGTACGATTTATCTAACTACGAAATCAAGCCCGAACCTATAATTTTGGGTATAGAGTCAAGCTGTGACGAAACGGCTTGCGCAATAATAAAGGGCAGAAAAATTCTTGCCGACAGGATAATTTCTTCCGCGTCTGAACAGGCTTTATACGGCGGCGTAGTGCCCGAAATTGCAAGCCGAGCCCACACCGACGCGGTGGACGAAGTCGTCGCCCTTGCGTTGAAAGACGCAGGGATATCCGCAAGCGAAGTGGACGCGGTTGCCGTAACGTACGGCGCAGGGCTTTTGGGTGCGCTACTCGTCGGGCTTTCCTTTGCAAAGGCGTTTGCCTATGCCAACAATATTCCGCTGATTGCGGTAAACCACGTTCGCGGACATATGGCGGCGGCGTATCTTGACGATATAGACTTAAAGCCGCCCTTTATCACCCTGCTTGCAAGCGGCGGTCATACGGCTATACTTCACACGAAATCCTATTTAGAAGCGGAAGTTTTGGGCGGCACTTGCGACGACGCCTGCGGAGAAGCTTTCGACAAGGTTGCAAGGGTTTTAGGCTTGCCCTACCCCGGCGGACCCAACGTTCAGCGCATGGCGCAGAACGGCAGGGCTTGTATAGATTTTCCTTCCGCACTCGTACGTCACGGCGACGGTATGACCTTTTCTTACAGCGGCTTAAAGACGGCGATTATAAACTACGCCCATAACGCAAGCCAAAAGGGAGAAGAGATAAACGGGGCGGACGTGGCGGCTTCCTTCCAAAAGGCGGCAATCGACCCGCTCGTAAAAAAGACGGTTGAATGCGCCATATCAAGGGGTGTAACCTGCGTTACGGCAGGCGGCGGAGTGGTCGCAAACGACTATCTGCGCTCTTCGCTTACTACGGCTTGTAAGGCGGCAGGGTTAAAATTAGTTCTGCCCACCAAGCGCTATTGTACGGACAACGCCGCAATGATAGCGGCAGAAGGGTTAAGTCAGTATTTAGCAGGCAACTTCGCCCCTATGGATATAAACGCCAAAGCGGCAATAAAGCTTTAAGGCGACAGCTCTTTTAATTTAAGTTAAAATCGCTTTACTTTTAAAGCTCAGTTTTATATAATATAGTTACAATTAAATTTCAAAGGCGCTTAAAAAGGACAACGCCCCTTGAATTTTTGCTTTTCAGAGAGCTTTCGGCAGGTGTGAGAAAGTAAGCAAGTTAAGGCGGATATCACCTTTCAGCCCATACCCCCAACGGAGACAAGTAAGGGTATGCGGATTCGTAACCCGTTACAAGTTACGGCAAATGTCAGTTTGTTTTGGTGGTTTATAAACACGGTTATTATAGTAATAATGGGTGTCCAAAATAATGGACGCCCTTTTTTTAAACTTTGTAAAATCTAATCAAGAGGTTAAATATGTACAAGAAGGTAGACACGTCTTTAAACTTCGTAGAAAGGGAAAAAGAGATAATTAAATTCTGGAAAGATAACGGAATTTTTGAAGAGAGCGTAGAAAAAAACGAAGGCGAAAAGGAGTTTTCTTTCTACGACGGTCCTCCTACCGCAAACGGCAAGCCCCATATCGGTCACATTTTAACGAGAGTTATGAAGGATATTATCCCCCGTTATAAGACGATGAAGGGTCACCACGTTCTGCGTAAAGCCGGTTGGGACACTCACGGCTTGCCCGTAGAGCTTGAAGTTGAAAAGACTTTGGGCATAGACGGCAAACCCCAAATCGAAAAATACGGCATAGAGCCCTTTATCAAGCAGTGCAAACAGTCGGTCTGGAAGTATAAGAGCGAGTGGGAAAAGATGAGCGACAGAGTGGGTTACTGGGTAGATATGGATAACCCCTACGTCACCTACGACGACAAGTATATCGAGTCCGAGTGGTGGGCGCTGAAGAAGATGCACGAAAAGGGTCTTTTGTATAAGGGACACAAAATCGTGCCCTATTGCCCCCGTTGCGGAACGGCGTTATCTTCTCACGAAGTGGCTCAAGGCTATAAGCTCGTAAAGGAAAATTCGGTCGTTGCACGCTTTAAGGTAACCGGTTGCGAAAACCGCTATATCTTAGCCTGGACGACTACCCCTTGGACCCTGCCTTCCAACGTCGCCCTTTGTATGAACCCCGACGAACCCTACGTCGAAATCAAGGCGGACGGCACGAACTATATTATGGCGGAAGCACTCGTATCCAAGTTCTTTGAAGAGTACGAAGTCGTGGATAAAAAGCTCGGCAGAGAGTGGGAAGGCTTAGCTTATCAGCCCTTATTCCCCGAAACCACGGCAGAAGTTGCAAGGATTTCCCCCGCCGCAAAGCCCTATAAGGCGCACTACGTGGTTTGCGATAATTACGTAACTATGGGCGACGGCACGGGCGTAGTTCACATTGCGCCTGCGTTCGGCGAAGACGACTATAAGGTGGGTAAGAAATACTCTCTTCCCGTCGTTCAGCTCGTCAATGAAAGGGGTTGCTTCGACGAAAGGTTTGAAAGCTTAAACGGTGTATTCGCTAAAAAGGCGGATAAGCCTATTATCGAAAGGTTGGAATCCGAAGGCTCGCTGTTTAAGGTCGTTCCCTTCGAGCACGACTATCCCCATTGCTGGCGTTGTGACACGCCGCTTTTGTACTATGCGCGTTCAAGCTGGTTCATTGCGGTAACCAAGGTTAAGGACGATATAATCGCTTCCAACCGCTCGGTCAACTGGATGCCCGACACCATCAAGGAAGGGCGTATGGGCAACTTCTTGGAAAACGTAATCGACTGGGGTCTTTCCCGTGATAGGTATTGGGGTACGCCCCTGCCCGTCTGGGTCTGCCCCGACTGCGGTGAGATAGAAGTTATCGGCTCTAAAAAGGAGCTTAAGGAGAAGTGTGGGCTCGATATGGAAAAGGATATCGAACTGCACAGACCGTATTTAGACGATTTAACCTGCACCTGCCCTAAGTGCGGCGGCAAGATGAAGAGAACGCCCGAAGTTATCGACTGCTGGTTCGATTCGGGTTCAATGCCCTTTGCGCAGTACCACTACCCGTTTGAAAATAAAGAGACGTTTGAAAAGACCTTCCCTGCAGATTTCATTTCGGAAGCGGTTGACCAAACAAGGGGTTGGTTCTACACCTTGCTCGTCATCAACACCATACTCTTCGGCAAAGCGCCCTTTAAAAACTGCATAGTTTTAGGGCACGTCAACGATAAAAACGGCATAAAAATGTCCAAGCATAAGGGCAACGTCGTCGACCCTTGGACGGTACTCGACAAGCAGGGTGCGGACGCAGTCCGTTGGTATTTCTACACAAGCTCTGCGCCTTGGCTGCCTTCACGCTTCTACGAAGACGCCGTGTCCGAAGTACAGCGCAAATATATCGGCACGCTGTGGAACGCATACGCATTCTTCACCCTGTACGCCGAAATCGACAAGTACGACCCGTCTAAATATAGCTTAAAGGACTGCAAGCTCTCGCTTATGGACAAGTGGATTTTAAGCAAGCTCAACTCGCTTATTAAGCTTGTAGACGAAGACTTGGAAAAGTACGAAATCACCGAAAGCTCACGTGCGTTGCAGGAATTTGTTGATATTTTATCAAACTGGTATATTCGCCGCGGCAGAGAGCGCTACTGGGTAAGCGATATGACGGACGACAAGGTGGCGGCGTACACCACGCTCTATCATTGCCTTGTAACCCTTTCCAAGATAAGCGCGCCTTACACGCCCTTTATCACCGAGATGATGTATTTAAACTTAGTTCCGCAGTTCTATCAAGACGCACCTAAGTCCGTACATCTTTGCTCTTTCCCCAAAGCGGAAGAGTGCTTTATCGATAGCGAGCTTGAAAAGGCAATGGACGGCGTTATGGATATCGTCGTGTTGGGTCGTGCCGCGCGTAACGCAGGCAACGTTAAAAACCGTCAGCCCCTTTCAGAAATGGTGGTTGTAACAAACCGCGCGTTCTCACTTTCCGAAGAAGAAACGTCGGTAATTTTGGACGAGTTGAACGTTAAATCTTTAAAGATGGCAGACGACGCGACCAAGTATATTTCCTATAAATTAAAGCCCCAACTCAAGACCTTAGGTCCTAAGTACGGCAAAAAGCTCGGTGCAATTTCGCAGTTTTTGGCAAATTGCAATGCAATCGAAGTGGTAAACGCAGTCAAAAACGGCGGCACGTTCACGATAGCCGATATCGACGTAACGCTTACGGAAGAAGATTTGCAGATATTCACCGAAAGCGCTCAAGGGTTCGTTGCGGCGGCAGATAGGGGAATAACGGTTGCACTCAATACCGCCTTGACCGAAGAGCTTATTTTGGAAGGCGTGGAGAGAGAGCTTATTTCCAAAATTCAGAATATGAGAAAGGAAGCAGGCTTTGAAGTCACCGACAGAATAGAGATTTACTACACCGCACAGGGCAAGGTGGCAGACGTATTAAAGGCGGCTAACTTCGCACCTGCGGTACTTGCAAGCAAGGTGGAAGAAGGTTCGGCACAAGGCTTTACCAAGGAAATTTCCGTCAATTCGGACAAGGCTGTGTTGACCTTAATCAAGTTATAAGCTTAAATAGGTTTTCAACCGCATAAACTTAAAATAACGCTCATAGTTTATTCTATGGGCGTTTTTATTTTAAAAAAAGGTCAGTCGGCAAATATAACAATGGTGGCGGTAGACGGGGCGGCAGGGCAAAGGCTTCGCTCGCTCGGCGTAGTAAAGGGTGCAAAAATTACGGTAATCGGCTATTCGCTTTTTAATTCAAGCGTGCTAATTTTATGCGGCTACAACCGAATTGCTTTAAGAAAGTCGGTTGCCGAGCGGATAGGGGTGGAAGCGTGTTAAGGGTAAAACGGGCTATTACGGTTGACAAAAGTCAATACAAAAGCGAATACAACGTGGTATTAGCAGGAAACCCCAACGCCGGCAAGACGACGCTTTTCAACGCCTTAACCCACAGCCGCCGCCGTACGGGCAACTTTCACGGCGTCACAACCGCCCCTTTTAAAAAGACGGTGGGCGGTGTAACGTATATAGACGTGCCGGGGAGCTATTCTTTCAACGCCTACACTTTGGAAGAGGATTGCGCCACTCAGGAGATTTTAAACGCCAACGCCGTAGTATGCGTAATAGACGCAACTACTTTGCCGTCAGCACTAAACCTTGCTAAAAATATAATTAAGGCAAACCCACACACCGTAGTATATTTAACAAAGCTTAATTTGCTAAAAAAACGCGG
>CAMAHZ010000060.1 GCA_945834965.1 uncultured Clostridia bacterium
TAAGGATATAAAATGCAAATAGCTTTCAGAACGCACGACTTGGGCGTTAAAGGCGCACAAGGTGCGGTTGAAAAAGTAAATAGTTGCGGTATAGACGCAGTTCAGCTCGTAGCGTATAAGTTCATAGACGAAATACCCTACAAGCCGGGTGCGTTAAACGCCGAAAACGCAAAAGCCGTTGGCGACGCATTTAAAAGCGGCGGCGTAAATATAGGGCTTATAGGCGCATATTTCAACCCCGTTCACTCCAACAAGGAAAAGGTTGCCGCCTGCAAGGCGATTTTTAAGGACTACTTAAAATATTCTTCCTTGCTCGGTTGCCCTATCGTGGGCAGCGAAACGGGTTCGTTTAACGACGATAAGTGGACGTATAACCCCTTAAACCGTACTCAAGACGCGTTAAATACCGTCATTGAGACGTTTACCGAGCTTGCGGACTACGCAAAGAGCGTGGGTGCGTATATCGGTATGGAAGGGGCGGCAGGACACGTCTGCTGGAAACCTTCCGTTTTAAAAAAGGCGGTAGACGGCGTAAACCGCGAAAACGTAAAGGTCATATTCGACCTGTATAATTATCTTGATTCCACCAACTACGAAAATTATATGGACATTTTAGACGAAGGCTTAAAGCTCTTTGCGGGCAAGATAGTCGTGTTCCATATGAAGGATTTCGTGGTGGAAGAGGGCAAAGTAAAACAAGTTCCTCCCGGAAAGGGCAGGTTCGACTACCCCGCAATTC
The DNA here is from genome assembly GCA_945834965.1 of uncultured Clostridia bacterium. Classification (GTDB taxonomy): domain Bacteria; phylum Bacillota; class Clostridia; order Christensenellales; family Borkfalkiaceae; genus Coproplasma. Next base: position 740 of record CAMAHZ010000060.1, read on the forward strand.
TTAAAAAAATCAAGGCGTACGATAAGGACGCAATCTTGGTTTTGGAAGGCACGACGGGAGAGGACGTAATCCCTTGCACACAGTTCGTAAGAAGGACGTGGGAAGAAGTATAGTAAAAACGAAAAGGAGTATATAAATGAAATTCGACGTAAGATATGCAAATCACCCCGACGACTCTAAGCACTACGATACCGCTGAGTTAAGGGAAAAGTATTTAATTGAGAAATTGTTCGCAGAAGACGATATTCTGTTGACCTATTCCCATCAGGACAGAATTATCGCAGGCGGTGCAATGCCCGTTAAAAAGACCCTTTCTTTGGGCACGTTTAAAGAGCTTGCTACCGCATATTTCCTTGAAAGAAGGGAAATGGGCGTAATCAATATCGGCGGCGCAGGCGTTATAACGTTAGACGGCAAGAAGTGGGAAATCGGCACTAAGGAAGGTATCTATATCGGTTTAGGCACAAAGGAAATCGAATTCTCTTCCGTAGACGCAAAGAACCCCGCTAAGTTCTACATTAACTCCAGCCCCGCGCATAAGAGCTACCCCACGGTTAAAATAACCAAACCCGTAGAAGGCGTAACACCCCCCGAAGGCACTCGCTACTGCGTACAGCGCCACTTGGGCGACCAAATCGGCATTAACAAGAGAACGATTAACCAGTTCATAGTAGGCGACGTATGCGAAAGCTGTCAGCTTGCAATGGGCATGACCGAGCTTGACCCCGGCAACGCTTGGAACACCTTACCTTCCCACACTCACGAAAGGAGAATGGAAGTGTATATGTATTTTGAAGTACCCGAAGACCAGGCAGTCATTCACTTAATGGGTACGCCTACGGAGACAAGGCATATCATAATGCACAACGAACAGGCGGTTATCTCGCCTTCGTGGTCCATTCACTCAGGCGTCGGCACTCACAACTATACCTTTATCTGGGGTATGTGCGGCGAGAACCAGACCTACGACGATATGGACAACATCAAGACCCAGGATTTGAAGTAATTCGGGGTAGCTAAAATAAATAATTAATCAAGAGGGAAAATTAAATGTCAGTATTACTTTTTAAAGACGTAAACAAGGTTTATCCTAACGGATATCACGCCGTTCACGATTTCAACATGGAAATCAAAGACGGTGAGTTTATCTGCTTGGTAGGCGACTCGGGCTGCGGCAAGTCCACGACTCTCCGTATGATTGCAGGTCTTGAAGAAATTACTTCGGGCGAATTCTATATCGACGGCGTGCTTGCTAACCAGATGACGTCAAGGGAAAGGGGAATTGCAATGGTATTCCAGTCCTACGCACTCTATCCCCACCTTACCGTATACGAAAATCTCGCTTTCGGTCTTATGCTCGAAGGTATCGACGCAGACGTTATCGAAGAAAAGGTTCAGGCAACGGCAAAAATTCTCGGTCTTACCGACTACCTTGAAAGATTCCCCAGAAATCTTTCAGGCGGTCAGTGCCAGCGTGTTGCCGTAGGCCGCGCCCTTATTAGAAAGGTTAATATCTTCCTTATGGACGAACCCTTATCCAACCTTGACGCAAAGCAGCGTGTTACTATGAGGTCGGAAATTAAGCAGATTCACCGTTCGGTAGGCGCAACCACCATCTACGTAACCCACGACCAGACCGAAGCAATGACCATGTCCGACAGGATAGTCGTTATGAAGTCTGGCGGCTACGTTCAGCAGATAGGCACGCCCTACGAATTATACTTCAACCCCGCAAACCTTTTCGTTGCAGGTTTCATCGGCGAACCCCCTATGAACTTCTTGCACGGTAAAGTCGAAGGCGGCAAGTTCGTAACCGAGTCGGGCTTAAGCTTGGATATCGCACCCGTAGTAGACGACGTTGCGTCCATCGAAGGTAAGGAAGTAGTATTTGCTTTCCGTCCCGAATCAATCAAGCTTGCAAAGAACGGCAAGGCGGCAAAGGACCAGTACCTTATCGAATCGGAAGTTGACTTGACCGAGCTTTTGGGCGACACCACCAACGTCTATGCAAACGTAGGCGACGTAAACGTAATCTTAAAGGTCAACCCCCACGACACCCCTGAAATGGGCTCAACCTTCAAATTCTGCGTACCTTACAAGGCTGCGTACTTATTTGATAAAGAGACCGAAAAGGTCGTGCCTTCGTCAATCGAGCGTAACTAATCCCTGCGCTTAAAAAAAGCCCGTTTTTCCGTACGGCGAGTTTAAGGGCGCATTGCGCCCGCGCGCATACGGCGGGTAAAAGAAATACGTTTCTAATTCTTCCACTAAATGGAAATATAAATGAGGAAATTATTATATGGAATTAATTAATAAAAAAGTTTATAAAGAAGTATGCGGCAAGGATAAGCCCGAAAGACCCATTAAAATTATGCAGTTTGGCGAAGGTAACTTCCTTAGGGCTTTCGTCGACTGGATTATACAGAACTTAAACGACGCAGGCGCAATCAATTCAAACGTTGCAGTCGTTCAGCCCATGCCCTTCGGCAGGGTAAAAGAGCTCGGCTTGCAGGACGGCTTATATACCCTTCGTTTGGAAGGTATCGACAAGGGTGAAAAGGTTAAGTCCAGCCGCGTTATCGACGTTATCGGCGATTTAATCAACCCCTTCGAGCAGTACGAACACTACTTAAGCTACGGTGAGAGCGAAGATTTACAGATAGTCATCTCCAACACCACCGAAGCAGGTATTGCGGTTGACCCCACCGATACCGATTTTACGCAGTGCCCCAAGTCCTACCCCGGCAAACTTCTTGCACTTTTAAAGCGCAGATACGACCACTTTAACGGCGATATGACCAAAGGTCTTGCAATTATCCCCTGCGAACTTATCGACGACAACGGCGACGAGCTGTACAGGTGCCTGACCGAGCTTGCGCGTATCAACAAGATGGACGAAAAGTTCATCACCTGGATGCAGACTGCTTGCCACTATACTTCGACCTTGGTCGACAGAATCGTTCCCGGCTATCCCCGTAACGAAATCGAAGATATCCGCAAAGAGACGGGATATATCGACGACAACGTTGTTAAGGGCGAAATCTTCCACCTTTGGGTACTTAAAAAGGAAGAGTACGTGCAGAAAGTCCTTCCTGCCGATTCAACCGGCTTGAACGTAATCTTTGCAGACGACATTCACCCCTACAAGCAGAGAAAGGTTAAGATTTTGAACGGCTCTCACACCGCAATGGTTCCCGTTGCATACCTTGCAGGTATCGACACCGTCGGCGAAGCTGTAAACGACCCCACGATAGGCAAGTACGTTCACGACTTCGTGTTCAACGAAGTCAACCCCACCATCGCCCTTCCTCAGGACCAGATGGTTGCGTTTGCAAACTCGGTTATCGAAAGATATAAGAACCCCTATATCCGCCACGAGTTGATGTCCATTGCGCTTAACTCTACCACCAAGTTCCGCACGCGTATTATGCCCACGCTTGAAGATTATATCCGCATCACGGGCAATCTTCCCCAGCACGTATGCTTCTCGTTTGCGGCGCTCGTTGAGTTCCACAAGGGCTTAAGGGGCGACCAGAAAATCGCCCTTAACGACGACCCTGCGCTTCTCGCTCATTGGGCAAAGCTCTGGGCAGAGTTCGACGGCGACTATTTAGAGCTTGCTAAAAAGGCTCTCGGCTGGGTAGAAGCTTGGGAAATCGATATGAACACCCTTCACAAGGACATCACCGCAACGGTTGCCAAGTACCTTGAAGATATGGACAAGAACGGCATGAAAGCTGCCGTAGAAAGGTTTGTAAATGGCTAAGAAAACTATAATTATCAACCCTATCGATAACGTGGCGGTGGCGCTTGCCGACCTAACTAAAGGCGAGCTTTGCGAAGGCGTAACCTTAATTGAAGACGTTAAAAAGGGTCACAAGTTTGCCCTTCGCCCTATCAGTAGCGGTGAAAACATCATTAAATACGGCGTACCCATCGCCCACGCAACGAGAGATATCGCTGTGGGCGAGTGGGTGCATACCCATAACGTAAAGACCAACCTGTCGGAAAATTTAGAGTATCAATACTCGCCCGTGCAGTGCGACTTAAAGCCCGGAAAAATGCGTCAGGTCAACGTATATCCCCGTGCCAACGGCGACGTAGGTATCCGTAACGAAATCTGGGTTATCCCCACGGTTGGCTGCGTAAACGGTCAGGTTAAGGAAATTATCGAAACCTTTAAAGCCGAATACGGCGAACAGGGCTTTGACGGCGTGTTTACTTTCACGCACCCTTACGGCTGCTCTCAGCTCGGAGACGACCACGAAAGAACCAAGCTCATTTTGCAGAAGATGGTTCGCCACCCCAACGCAGGCGGCGTGCTCGTGGTGGGCTTAGGCTGCGAAAACAACCAGATGGACGCCTTCAAGGCAACGCTTGGCGAAGTCGACGAAGACAGGATTAAATTCCTTGTCTGTCAGGAAGTCGAAGACGAAATCGGCGCCGGCGTAGAGCTTTTGCGCCAGATTGCAGAAGTCGTTAAGACGGACAAAAGGGAAGAGAGAGACATCTCTTGCCTTAAAGTCGGCTTAAAGTGCGGCGGCAGCGACGGGCTTTCGGGCATCACGGCTAACCCCTTAGTCGGCAGATTCTCCGACTATATCGTATCGGTAGGCGGCACTTCCGTTCTCTCCGAAGTTCCCGAAATGTTCGGTGCAGAACAGCAGCTTATGAACCGCTGTAAGGACGAGCTTACCTTCGACAAGGCGGTTAAGCTTATAAACGACTTTAAAGATTACTTCCGTTCAAACGGTCAGCCCGTCGGCGAAAACCCTTCGCCCGGCAACAAGGCAGGCGGTATAACCACGCTTGAAGATAAGTCCTGCGGCTGTACCCAAAAGTCGGGCAGCGGACCCGTTTCCGACGTCGTGTTCGACGACGGCTTCGTAACCGAAAAGGGCTTAAATCTTTTAAACGGCCCCGGCAACGATATGTGTGCGGTGACGAATATTGCGGCGGCAGGCTGCCATCTCGTGCTGTTCACTACGGGCAGGGGTACGCCCTTCGGCGGCTTCGTACCCACGATAAAGGTGGCAACTAATTCCGAGCTTGCCGCAAAGAAGGCAAACTGGATAGACTTTAACGCAGGTGCGGTGCTTGAAAGCGACTTCGACACTCAGCTTGAAAAGTTTATCGATTTAATCGTAGCCGTTGCCAACGGTCAAAAGACCAAGAACGAACTCAATAACACCAAAGAAATAGCAATTTTCAAAACAGGAGTAACGTTATAAATTATGAAAAAGTTTATGGATAAGGACTTTTTGCTCGAAACCGAAACGGCAAAAAAGTTATATCACGAACACGCAGAAAAGATGCCTATTATAGACTATCACTGCCACCTTCAGCCCAAGGAAATCTACGAAGATAAGAAGTTTAGAAACCTTACCGAAGTTTGGCTGGGCGCAGGCGACAGGTACGGCGACCACTACAAGTGGCGTGCGCTCCGTGCAAGGGGCTACGAAGAAGATTCCATCTCCGGTCCCGACGACGACTACAAGAAGTATATGCAGTTCGTAGAGAGTATGCCCTATTTCGTGGGCAATCCCCTTTATCACTGGTCACACCTTGAAATGCAGAGATATTTCGGCATTAACGACGTCATCAACCCTGCAAATGCAAAGAAGATTTGGGACGAAGCTAATAAAGTCCTTGAAACCTTGACCGCAAGAGAGATGATGTACAAGTTCAACGTTAAGACCGTCTGCACCACCGACGACCCCGTAGACAGCCTTGAATGGCACAAGAAGATGAATGCAGACCCCACCTTAAAGGTTAAGGTTCGCCCTGCGTTCAGACCCGACAAGGCAATCAACGTAGAGCTTTCTTGGTTCGCAAGTTGGGTCAAGCAGCTTGCAGGCGTTGTAGGCAAGGAAATCAAGAGCCTTAACGACCTTTGCGACGCACTTGCAGACAGGATTGCGTTCTTCGACTCTATGGGTTCAAAGCTCTCCGACCACGCGCTCGACGTAGTTTGCTACGCACCCGCCACCTACGAAGAAGCTAACGCAGTCTTTATAAAGGGTATGAACGGCGAGACGATTTCTTTAGAAGAGCAGGATAAGTACAAGGGCTACGTTCTCTTATTCCTTGGCAAGCAGTACAAAAAGTACGGTTGGGTACAGCAGTACCATATCGGTGCTCTCCGCAACAACTCTAAGAGTATGCTTAAGAAAATCGGTCCCGACACGGGCTTCGACGCGATTGAAGATTCCGTCTATATGGAAAAGCTCTCCGCACTTTTGGGCGAGCTCGACGGTCAGGACGCGTTGCCTAAGACCATCTTATATTGCCTTAACCCCCGTGACAACTATGCGCTTACCGTCCTTGCAGGCTGCTTCCAGAAGGAAGGCGTTAAGGGCAGAGTACAGGTTGGTACGGCTTGGTGGTTCCTTGACCAGCAGGACGGTATGAAGACCAACCTTGAAACGCTTATGCAGGTCGGCTTAGTAGCTCAGTCCGTTGGTATGCTTACCGACAGCCGTTCCTTCTTAGCATATCCCCGTCACGAATATTACAGAAGAATACTCTGCAATATGCTCGGCAACTTAGTAGAGAGCGGTCAGTATCCCGAATCCGAACTCGAAACGCTCGGAAAGATTGTGGAAGACGTGTGCTATAACAACGCCGCTGAGTATTTTGGCTTTTAAGCCTACGGCTTGTAATTAGCGCTTTGCCAATAAACGTCGCAATAGTTCGTTGTCTTTGCGTTTTGCCTCGGTCATTTACGTCTATGTAAACTCCCGTCGGCAAATCCGCAGACGCCTGCTCTTGCTCGTTTCTTGACAAAGGTACA
>CAMAHZ010000061.1 GCA_945834965.1 uncultured Clostridia bacterium
GCGTCATTGCGCCCCACTGCTTGCAGTGGCACGAAGCGTAGCGGAAGTAGCCGACCTGAAGGGCGGCGTGGCAATCTCAACGGGAACGTGACGGGCGTACTAATAATAACTACAACTTTATTAATAAGGGCGGACTGTTTCGACAGTCCGCCCTTAATCATCTGTAAGCAAAAAAATATTTTACGAAGTGTTTAAATTCGATTTGTCTGCTTTATAATATAAACGAACAAAGAAAAACGTAACTCGCACCGAAATTGCGGTGATAAAAGTTCAACGCTTTTCCGAATTTAAAACATTTGGTAAAAGGAGATTTTTATTATGAAACGTTATTTACAGACCAAGACTAATTCAGACAACTACGATTTATTCGACGCATTCAACGATTTCTTCCGCCCCGTATTTTACGACGAACAGGGCTCGTTGAGAACTAACATTAAAGAGAGTGAAACGGACTACGAGTTGGACGTGGAGTTGCCCGGCTACACTAAAGACCAGATTAAAATTTCGCTTGAGAACGGCTATCTTACCATTTCTGCGGAAAAGGCAGAAAAGGAAGAGGACAAAGATAAACGTTATATAAGAAAGGAAATTACCGAGTCCTGCTCAAGGAGTTATTACGTAGGCGAATACGTAACGGACGACCAGATTAAGGCTAAGTATGAAAACGGCGTGCTTTCGCTCACCGTGCCTAAAACCCAGCCTAAGAAAGCGGAAGGCAAATATATAGCCATCGAATAATTTTCGGGCGGCGTTTAAGTGCGGATTATACCGCCATAATTTGAGTAAGCGGCGGCGAAGAGCAATCTTCGCCGCCTGTTTAATTTTTTTGCCGTGGTAATTGATTTATATTTCAGATAATGCTATAATCAAGGAAAAGGTTGGTTAAACCGCTATATTAAGGGGACTAAAGATGAACGTTTTATGGCTGAAGTACGCGGTAGAAGTTGCAAAAAAAGGTTCTATTTCCGCCGCCGCAAAGAGTCTTTATATGGAACAGCCTAATTTAAGCCGTGCCGTTAAGGATTTAGAAGATACGTTAGGGGTTAAACTCTTCGACAGGACGACGAAGGGAATTGCCGTAACACCCCAAGGCGAAGAATTTTTGCATTATGCCGAAAGCATTTTGCGCCAGCTTGACGACGTGGAAAAAATGTATAAAAATAAGGTTGAACAAGTTCAGCGTTTTTCCATTTCCGTCCCCAGAGCAAGCTATATATCAGCCGCCTTTGCCGAGTTTTCCGCAGGGCTCGCCCACGATAAACCGATGGAAATTTTCTACAAGGAAACCAACTCTATAAGGGCGATAAACAATATTCTACACGCCGACTATAAGTTGGGTATAATCCGCTACGCCGAAGGTTTTGAAAAGCATTTCGACGATATGTTAGAGAATAAGGAGCTGTATTCCGAGCTGATATGTAACTTTTCCTATCGCGTCATAATGAGCGAGAATAATCCGCTTGCAAACAAGGATAGAATTACCTTTGCGGATTTAAAATCGCAGATTGAAATTGCGCACGCCGACCCTTACGTGCCGTCGCTCTCGCTTGCGGTCGTAAAAAAGACCGAGTTGCCCGACGATATCGATAAGCGCATATACGTATTTGAAAGGGCGAGTCAGTTCGAGCTTTTATCATCCGACCCTAAAACGTATATGTGGGTTTCGCCCGTACCGGATAGCTTATTAAGGCGTTATAATCTCGTTCAGCGCAGGTGTGTGGATAACAACAGAGTATACAGGGACGTGCTTATCTACCGCAAGGACTATAAGCTTTCTGCTCTGGATAAAAGATTTATATCCGCCTTGAACGATGCAAAGCGCAAATACATAAACGGCACGTCTATATAATACGATATACCTATATAATTAAATATATATCGGCATATAAAACAGGGTAGTACGATATTCAAACAATCGTGTTATAATAATATCCGCAGGGGGATTTTTCCAACTGCGGTATATTTTGTTTTATATGGGAGGAATTGTAATGGCAAGATTTACGTTACCGAGAGACATTTATCACGGTAAGGGTGCGTTAGAAGCGCTTAAGACTTTTAAAGGCAAAAAGGCAATGGTCTGCGTTGGCGGCGGCTCAATGAAAAAATTCGGCTTTTTGGACAGAGCTGTTGCTTATCTTAAAGAAGCCGGAATGGAAGTTCAACTCTTTGAAGGTATCGAACCCGACCCTTCGGTAGAGACTGTTATGAAGGGAGCTCAGGCTATGCTTGATTTCGGTCCCGACTGGATAGTTGCAATCGGCGGCGGTTCGCCTATCGACGCGGCAAAGGCTATGTGGATTAAGTACGAATACCCCGAATGTACCTTCGAAGATATGTGCAAGGTGTTCGGTATTCCCGAACTGAGAAAGAAAGCACACTTCTGCGCTATTTCTTCAACTTCAGGCACGGCAACCGAAGTTACCGCATTCTCTATTATTACCGACTACTCAAAGGGTATCAAGTATCCTATTGCTGACTTTGAAATCACGCCCGACGTTGCAATCGTAGACCCCGAGCTTGCAGAGACTATGCCTAAAAAGCTCGTCGCTCACACGGGTATGGACGCAATGACTCACGCGGTAGAAGCGTACGTTTCCACGGCTAACTGCGACTACACCGACCCCCTTGCAATTCACGCAATCGAGATGATTCAAAACGACTTAGTCGCATCCTATAACGGCGATATGGCGGCAAGAGACAGAATGCACAACGCTCAGTGCCTTGCAGGTATGGCTTTCTCAAACGCACTTTTGGGTATAGTTCACTCTATGGCTCATAAGACGGGTGCGGCTTTTGCAGACTACGGCGCACACATTATCCACGGTGCGGCAAACGCAATGTACCTTCCTAAGGTTATCGCGTTCAACGCTAAAAACCTTACGGCAAGAAAGCGTTACGGCGTAATTGCCGATTATATGGGCATCTGCAAGAAGAGCGCAAGCGATTCTGATAAGGTTAAGGCGCTCATTGCATATCTCCGCAAGATGAACGACGACCTTAATATTCCCCATTGTATTAAAAACTACGGTGCAGACAGCTATCCTTGCGAGCAGGGTTTCGTTCCTGAAGAAGTATTCCTTGAAAGGTTGCCTGAAATTGCAAAGAATGCAATTAAGGACGCTTGCACGGGTTCTAACCCCCGTCAGCCTTCTCAGAAGGAGATGGAAAAACTGCTTATGTGCTGCTACTACGACACCGAAGTGGATTTCTAAACCCAAAATTTTAAATAAATCTCTATCCACGTTGACTTATCAACGTGGATATTGTATTATTATGTAGATAGCGTATTATTATACAGAGGTGTTATTATGTATAAAATTGTTAAAAAGAGAGTACTTAACCCCACTGTAACCCTTATGGAAATCGAGGCACCGCTCGTTGCACGTAAGGCGCAGGCAGGGCAGTTTATCATCTTAAGAGTAGACGAAGACGGCGAACGTATTCCCCTTACCGTAGCAGGTTGCAATAGAGAAAGGGGTTCCGTCCGCATAATCTTTCAGGTGGTTGGCGGCACGACCGAGCTTCTCAACCACAAAGAAGAAGGCGACTATATCTCCGACTTCGTTGGCCCTTTGGGTAAGGCAACCGAGACGGAAGGTATTAAAAAGGTGTGCGTAGTCGGCGGCGGCGTCGGCTGTGCTATCGCCCTTCCCGTTGCCGAAAAATTCCACGAGCTCGGCGCTGAAGTTCATTCAATCGTCGGCTTCCGCAACAAGGACTTGGTAATCTTGGAAGACGAGTTCAAGGCGGCTTCTACCAAGCTCACCATTATGACCGACGACGGCAGCTACGGCACTAAGGGGCTTGTAACCGAGCCCTTAAAGGCGGCTTTAGAGAGCGGTGAAAACTTTGACGAAGTTATTGCAATAGGTCCCGTAGTTATGATGAAATTCGTCGTTGCGACCTGCAAGCCCTTCGGCGTTAAGACGGTCGTATCTATGAACCCCATAATGATTGACGGTACGGGTATGTGCGGCGGTTGCCGACTTACCGTCGGCGGCAAGACCAAGTTTGCCTGCGTAGACGGACCCGACTTCGACGGCTACGAAGTTGACTTCGACGAAGCTATGTTGCGCGGTACGATGTATCGCGACTTTGAAAGACACGCATACGAAGATGCGTGCAACCTGTTCAAGAAGGGGGAATAATAAGATGGCTAAACCTAATATGAGTTTAAAAAAGAATCCCATGCCTTCGCAGGAACCTTTAGTCCGTGCAAGGAACTTTGAAGAAGTTACTTTGGGCTATTCCGCAGAGACGGCTATTGACGAAGCGCAGAGATGTCTGCACTGCAAAAACGCACCCTGCATACAGGGCTGCCCCGTAAACATTCACATTCCCGACTTTATCGACAAGATTAAGGAAGGCGACTTCGACGGCGCTTACAAGGTAATTTCCCTTTCAAGCTCGCTCCCTGCAGTCTGCGGAAGAGTCTGCCCGCAGGAGAGTCAGTGCGAGAGTAAGTGCGTCCGCGGCATTAAGGGCGACCCCGTAGGTATAGGCAGGTTGGAGAGATTCGTTGCCGATTACCACAACAACAACTCTAAGGCTGAAACCGAAGTGCCTAAGTCCAACGGACACAGAGTTGCCGTGGTTGGGTCAGGACCTTCAGGCTTGACCTGTGCAGGCGATTTGGCAAAGCTTGGCTATAAAGTAACCGTTTACGAAGCGTTGCACCTTGCAGGCGGCGTACTCGTATACGGTATTCCCGAATTCCGTCTGCCCAAGAAAATCGTTCAAAAGGAAGTTGACGAGCTTAAAAAGTTAGGCGTTGACGTGGAGACCAACGTCGTAATCGGCAAGACCTTGACCATTGACGAGCTGTTTGAAGACGGATTTGAAGCCGTGTTCGTGGGCAGCGGCGCAGGCTTACCCAGATTTATGGGTATCCCCGGCGAGAGCTTGAAGGGCGTATATTCGGCTAACGAATTCTTAACGAGAAACAACCTTATGAAGGCATACAAGGATAACCCTACTACGCCCATTTTAAAGGCGCAGAAGGTGGCTGTAGTCGGCGGCGGCAACGTTGCTATGGACGCGGCGAGAACGGCTTTAAGGCTTGGTGCGGAAAAGGTGTATATCGTCTACAGGCGCAGCCTTGAAGAGTTGCCTGCAAGAAAGGAAGAAGTCGAGCACGCTATGGAAGAAGGTATTGACTTCCGTCTTTTGCAGAACCCCGTAGAGATTATGGGATATAACAATCCCGACGACAGGCGCGACCCTAAAAACGGTTTCGTTACGGGCATTAAGGTCATTAAGATGGAGCTCGGCGAGCCCGACGCAAGCGGCAGACGCAGACCCGTGGAAATCCCGGGGAGCGAAGAAGTGTTGCCCGTGGACTGCGTGGTTATCTCTATCGGCACCAGCCCCAACCCCTTAATCAAGGATACTACGGCAGGCTTGGAAGTAAACAAGCACGGCGGCATTATCGTTGAAGAAGAGACGGGTAAGACGACTAAGGAAGGCGTTTACGCCGGCGGCGACGCCGTAACGGGCGCGGCAACCGTTATCCTTGCAATGGGCGCAGGTAAGACGGCGGCTAAGGCAATCGACGAATATATCAAATCAAAGAACTAATAACTTGAGTATTACAAAGCCGCCGCAACGAAAGGTTGCGGCGGCTTATAGTTTTGCGGAAATTATATAAATTGCGGAAATTATATAAATTGCGGAAATTATATAAATAAAAAAAGTGCGGTGGCACAGCTTTAAGCGTGCCGCCGCACAGGTCTATTCAGTTGTCTTTTTTCATCTTCCGCAGTCGAGTACAACGTAAGCGAGGGGAGAAATACCGTAAGCGTTTACGCCGTTGTCGAGCCTGATAATGTCCTCGTAAATTTCGAACATGGCTTCTTTCTGCCTCCTTGAATTTTAGTATTCCGATGGGAGCGTTAACCTTTTCAAACGCTTTTCCGCGCCTGAAGGTACGTGTGTTTTTCTGCACCTCCCTTCGAAATCACCTGCAGTATACCACTAGCAAAAGTGTTAGTCAATAACATTTTAAAAATTTTTCAATTTGTCTAAAATGTTATTTTACAACATAATAATATGTTTATAGGGTATATTTTTGTGAATTTAAAGAGTTAGTTATGCTCAAATGTTTAAAATTTACAAAGTAATCAAGTATTTTGGGGGAATTCACATTGCAATTTAAAAGGCGGTTTTACTTGATAGAAACGTCTAAATACTTGTCGGGGTTGGCGCTTTCGCCGTTTTCGATTATCTCAAAATGCAAATGCGCGTCCAGCATACATTCTTTACCCGTAGGCTCTGCAACCGTGCCGAGAGTATCGCCCTTTTTAACGCTGTCGCCCACTTTAAGGGTAGGCTTTACGTCAATAAACGAGTACACCGTCTTAACGCCGTCTGCGTGCTTTATAGTAACCTTATTTCCGTCCAGCTCGTCGCCCGTAACCACGCTTTCGACGACGCCGTCGTAGCAGCAAACTACGCTCGTGCCGACTTTTGCCGCAAGGTCAAGCCCCGTGTGGAAATGCCACATATTTTTCAAGGTTACGTCCTGAACGAAGTCGTAGGGGGTAATGACGTTCATCTCGGTTACGGGCGCAACCCAGCTCGTATCGCCGGAAGTCGGCGTGTCGCCGACGTCGCCTGAATCGTTCCCCGTATCGCCCGTGTTGTCGCCGTCGGTATTACCGCCGCCGTCGTCGGGGTTTTGCGTGTCGTTGCCGTTATCGCCCTTGTCTACGCTGTCAGAAATATCCACTCTGAACCAGTCGTTCGCCGCACAAATTGAAATGACGGTGACCGAAGCAATCAGCAATATGCACGCCGCTAAAATCAAATAGCGTATTAAAAGTTTTCTCTTGTTGGTTCTCTTTTCGTTGTCCATAAAAAAATCTCCTTTTCGTTTTTGCCGCTATGATTATTGACGGCGTTCTCAATTCTTATTCGCTTGAATTTAAAAAATCTTTTTCCTAAGTTTTTTGCGATTGCCCCCTTAATATCCCCCGAATATTATGGGTGAACCGACGGTAACACCGTCGTCTTTTACGCAGATATGCAAATTTATCTCTTGACCGTACAGCTCAATCGAGTAGGGAAGGGACGCCTTGCAGTAGTAATTGAAACTTCCGTCAATCTCTTCCGTAAAGATTATTTCACCGTTAACGGAGCTGATAAATTCGTCTATATCAAGGCTTTGATAGGTTGCGCTCTCGCCGTTAACGCCTACTAAAAGCAGTCTCGTCAAGGGTGCGCTTGCGCCGCCAACTGAAACTTCCCTGCAGTTTAAGGACGTGTCTCCAAGGTAAAAGCGATAGCTGTCTCCGCCGCTAAACAACAGCTTGCACGGCAAAGTCATAACGGCGCAAACTACAAGGGCGGCAAGCAAAAGCGTTAATAAAAGCTTTAAAAGCGTCTTTATCCTGCCCATAAAAAATCCCCCCTGCGTTTTTTCACGCAAGGGGTTATTGACGCTATAGCCGAGTTTTATTCAAAGGAGAATAAAAATGCACCTAATGGTGATTAAATCCAATCTTCGATTGATTCAATCCACGACTA
>CAMAHZ010000062.1 GCA_945834965.1 uncultured Clostridia bacterium
AAAAAATACCAGCCGCTTGCTGTCGTCTATAATACTTTGCAATTGCTCTATTTCACTCATTTTCTCACCTGTTATTACCCTATACGAAAAGCCGCCGTGATAAACGGCGGCTTAATCGTTAATTATTGTACTTTATTATCTTAGCGGGGTTGCCTGCAATAATCACGTTTGAAGGAAACGAGTGCGTAACCACCGCTCCGCTGCCGACTATTACGTTGTCGCCGAGCGTTACACCGGGGTTTATAACCGCATGACCGCCTATCCAACAGTTATCGCCTATGGTTATAGGCTTTCCGAGCTCCAAGCCTGAAATGCGGGTTTGACAGTCTATCGGGTGGCACGCAGTATAAATTCCTACCTGCGGTGCGATAAGACAGTTTTTACCTATCTTCACCTTGCACACGTCGAGAATACATACCCCGTAGTTGACGTAGAAATTTTCGCCAACCTCTATATTAGAGCCGTAATCGCAGTAAAACCCCTGCGTTAAAACGACGTTCTCACCGCACTTGCCCAAAAGCTGTTTTGCAACTGCCACCCTTTCTTCGTCGGAAAGCACGGTATTTAGTTTAAGGCATAAGTCCTGCGCTCTCTTGTGTTCTCGTGAAAGAGTAGGGTCTTGAGCAGAGTACAGCTGCCCTGAAAGCATCTTCTGTTTTTCGGTCATTACTTAGTCTTCAACGCCTTCGTTGAGCTTTGCCAAAAGCTTGTCCAAATCGTTGCCGTGAACGAAAACCGCTTCTTCAATCGTTTCGCCGTGAGCCATTGCGCAGCCTATGCAGTGCATACCTACAGCCTGAAGAATTTCTGCGCTGTTGGGGTTGATTTTAAGACAATCTGCAATTAAAGTGTCCTTGGTTATTTTTGCCATTTTTATATTTCTCCTATATCGTTAGTTTGCCCTTTCGGGATAAATTTATTTAAACTAATTTAAAAACTTATTCAGCCTTTTCCGACTTCTCTTCTTCCTGCTCTTGCTCGGAAAGTTTGACGACCTTAAGCTCGTTAATTCGCCTGAACTCGGTTAAAGATACGGTTATTCTTAAGTTCGCATACGTCAGCTCGTCGCCCATAGAAGGCACTTTGCCGAGCATTTCAATTACCCAGCCGCCGACGGTCGCACTTTCGCAATCGACTTCTCTGATGTCAAAGTATTCGCAGAAATCGTTTAAGGAAGTCGAGCCGAGAACCTTAAATTCGGTTTCGCTGACTTCGGTTATATCCGATTCCACTTCGTCGTGCTCGTCCCAGATTTCGCCGACAAGCTCTTCTAAGATATCTTCCATCGTTATAATACCGACCGTCTCGCCGAACTCGCCCGAAACGACTGCCATATGCGACTTTTTCTTTTGAAGCTGTTGCAGTACGGCGCTGATTTTCGTGGTTGATACGACGAAGATTGCAGGTTTTGCCGCCTTTTCAAGCGAAAAACCGGGGTCCATACGCTGTTTAATGAAGTCCTTTTCGTGCAGAATACCGATTATGTTATCTATGCTGTCCTTGTACACGGGCAGACGGGAATAACGGGTATCGAAGAAGATTTTGTCAATCTCGTCGAAAGGCGCGTTGCAATCTACCGCAACCACGTCTACTCGGGGGATAAGGATATCCTTTGCTTCCAAATCGTTAAACTCGATTGCGCTTTTAATCAGCGTACTTTCCTGAGCGTTTATGCCGCCTTCCTGCTCGGCTTCGTCCACCATAATCATAAGCTCGTCGTCGGTGATTGCCGTATCTTCCTTATGCTTAAAGATTTTGGTGAGCATCTTTTTCCACAGCCAGAAAAAGGCGTTAAGGGGCGTAAGCACGTACGCAAGCGCGTTTATTATGGGTGCGGACATCCTTGCAAACCCTTCCGGGTGTTCCTTTGCAAGGGTTTTGGGCGTGACTTCGCCGAAGATTAAAACGGTTATCGTCAATACCAGCGTTGAAAGCGTGGTTGCCAAACTTTCGTTATTTTGTACCCATTGTACAAAAAGCAAGGTTGCAAGCGACGACGCCAAAATATTGACGATGTTATTGCCTATTAATATGGTCGAGAGCAATCTATCGTAGTTGTCGGCAAGCTTAAGTACGCGCTTTGCGCCCTTATCGCCGTCGTCCGCCTTTGCCCTTAACCTGATTTTGTTGATTGCGGTAAACGCCGTTTCGGTAGCTGAAAAATAGCCCGAAAGCAGAATGCAGATTACCACTACTATTGATAAAATTATTTGTGTCGTACTGTCCATAAATCCTCCTAAACGTTATAAAGATAATTTTGTTTGAACCCTTACAACGTAAGAAGAATTCTTTTTAACTCAAAATGCGCCCTGAACGTCATTCGGGGCGTAGCTGAAAAAAGGTGAAAGCGACAATCTCGTCGCTTAGATGGGTCGTCCATAATCTCCTCTGAAAAAGTTACTGCGGAATTTTATATTATTTGTTTTTTACCGCTTTTTTATATTATAACACAACGTTTACCGTTATGCAATCATTTATCGCTATAATTTTCCGCACCGCACTTCCGCGCGGTTTTACCGCAAAAAAGGGGCGGAAAGCCCGTTACTTTTTACCTTCCGCCTTGGTTACAAATTAAAATTTCAAAACCTCAACAATTCTTTCGGGGTTTATCTTTATTTCTTCTGCTTACTATATTCTTCTTTATAATGTCCCTAACGGTTATGCAGAGACCTACTATTATATAGATATAGTATACGGCAAGTCGCCATACGAGAACCGACCAGGCAAGCGTGTTGCCCGCCGCCGCAGAGAACGCAAGCGCCGCCATACCTTCCATAACGCCCGAATTGCCCGGGGTAGGTATGAACGATACGCCGAAGGTTGCGAACGCGTTAAGCGCCATAACCGTTAAAAGCTGACCTTCTACGTTGCAGGAAAAGGCTTTCATAACGAAAAACGGCACCGAGAAGGTTAAAAACGCTTCTGCAAAGCTGACCAACACGAGCATTACGAGTTTAACGGGCGAAGTCGCCATAACCTTGAAAGAGTGCTTGAAATCGTCTACGACCTTAGTTGCCTTTTTAAGCGCCTTCTCTTCGTCCTTGACGATTCTCATCTTTTTGCCCAGACTGACCAAGCCCCTTGTAAGCTTAGTCATCGCCTTAGGGAAAATCAAGAAGAATGCAATGAATAGGGGTATAATAAGGTTTACGCCTACGCCAACCCAGCCCGTTATAAGGAGCAGGGTCTTACCCGTAGTGCCGTCTAAAACGTGCTTTACCGTACCCGTTATCATAAGCGCCGAACCGAGTATTACCCAGGTTATAATGCTTGAGAAATAGCGGATAAGCACGATTGCCGTGGAGTTGCCGCCGCTTATACCCTTTGAGTTGAGATAGTAAATCTGCATAGGCTGACCGCCCGTTGCAAATGGGGTAACCGCGTCGTAATACTTGCCCAAAAAGCTCGTCTTGATGGACGAAGAAAACCTGTAGCTACCCGTAACGGTTTTATCTATTATGCAGAACTTAGTGCAGTCTAAAAGCATAATGCACAGCACTACGACTACCAAAAGCACCATAAACCAAGGGCTTGCGTTGCTGAAAACGGCAACGAATGAAGAGCCTGAGCCGGGCTCTATTTCACCCACTATTCCAAAGAGTGATAAAATACCCAAGGCGATAAGCGCAACTAAGACGACGTTCAAAATAATTTTGGACGCCTTGCTCTTTTGCGGCTTTGCTTGCTCTGCATTTTGAGTTTGAGCAGGGGTGTCCTGCTCTTTAACCTGAACAGGGGTATTCTGCTCTTCAGCTTGGGCAGGGGGTTCCTGCTCGCCGCATTCTACTTGAATAGTTTGCGCCGCAGCGTCGTTGCTCTCTATTTCAACGCTATTATCAAGCGGAGTATCAAGTTTTAAATTCTCTTCGTCTATCGACAACGCTTCACCTCACACAAGCGCAAACTGCGCCTGCGGTTAAACAATAATTAATCTTCTACCTTTAAACCCCAACACCTGAACGTCTTGGAATAGAGTATTTCAAAATTCTTCCACAAATTCTGTACGTGCCTGTTTTGTTCAAGTTCGGGACCTGCTTCTAAGTACTTAACGTTGTTTTTGATTAAGCCTTCGATACAATGGGATAAAATCAACGCAGGAAGTCCCTTATTTGAATGCGCCTTTGCAATTGCGATATGTAACAGGTCTACCACTTCAGGGTGGTTCATAGTCTTAATAAGGGGGATTATACCACCGGGGATAATATGCCCCTTGCCCTTTTGCATAACTTCCTTCATAGAAGGTATCATATATCCGTACGCAACCACCTTATCGTTGTGCGTTACGACGGTTGCAAACTCGGGTACTAAGATAGAGAGCATAGTCTTCATTAGTCTACGCTTCTGCTTTTCGTTAGTAGGGCTGGTGCCGTACAAATCTTCAAACGCTTCGTCCATAACGTCGAGCGCCTGCATAACGTACTCTTCAAGCTTCTTTTTATCGTGCTTGGCAAGGTAGCCCACGTCTAATATTTCGTAGCCGTACTTTTCCATTACGTCCTTTGCAAGCTTTTGCAGTCTCGGGTCGATTGACGTAGGCGAAACGATACGGAAGGCGTTCCAATCGACGACCTTATACGCACCGAGCTTTTCCATATGCTCTACATAGTAGGGATAGTTGTAAATCTCTATATAGTTGCTGTCCTTATCGAAACCGTCTATAAGCATACCTTCTTCGTTTAAGTCGGAAAAACTCATAGGTCCGATAATCTCGTTCATACCAAGCTCTTTCGCCCACTCGTAGAGCTTTGCAAACATAGCTTTGGTCACTTCAAAATCGTCGATTACGTCGAAACGGGTAAAGCGGAGCTGCTTATAGCCGAATTTTTCGTTTACGCCCTTGTGCCATATACCTGCAATTCTGCCTGCAAGCTTGCCGTCCTTATAGGCTAAGAACATCTTGCACTCTGCAAAGCGGAACGCGTCGTTGACTTCGGGGTCGAACTCGGCAAACTCGTCGGCGTACATATTAGGGCAGGCGTGGGGATTGCCCTTGTACAAATCGAATATAAATTTGAAAAACTTCTTCTTATCTCTTTTAGAAGATATTTCCTTAACTTCTATCATTAGTTTTTATTTACTCTCTTTTTAAAAAATAAACTTAGTAGCTTTCAAGAATTATTTAACTTCCAAGCCCCAGCAACGGTGCTTTTTAGCAATCTCTCTCTCAAAATCTTTCCAAAGGTTCTGAACGTTGTTGTTGTCCTCAAGCTCGGGACCCGTTTCAAGATATTTTACGCCGAGCTTTTTAAGCCCGTGAAGGCACTCGCTCATAATTATCGCAACCGTACCCTTGTTGGCGTGGTCTTTGGCAACGCCGATGCTCATCATTTCCGCAACTTCGACGTGTTTCATCGCTTTGATATAGGGTATTATTCCCAAGGGGAAGATATAACCTTTACCCTTTTGCATAACGTCCTTTATGCAGGGCATCATAAAGCCGTACGCTACGACCTTATCGTCCTTTAATACCACGCACGCAAGCTCGGGGACGAGAATGGTTAAAATGGTGTCCATCTCTCTCTTCTTCTGCTTGTCGTTTATAGGGCTGGTGCCGTATAAGTCTTCAAACGCCTCGTCCAAAACGTCCAAAGCCTGCATTATGTATTCTTTTAATTTTTCCTTATCGTGCTTGACGAGATAGGCAACGTCTACCGTCTCGTACCCACCGCGCTTTTTAACGGCGGCGGCAAGCCTGTCTAACCTTTCGTCGCAGCTTTCGGGGACTTTAATTCGGTAACAATTCCAGTCCACCACCTTGTACGCGCCGAGCTTTTGCATATGCTCTACGTAATAGGGGGCGTTGTAAATTTCTATGTAGGTGCTGTCCCTGTCGAAACCTTCGATAAGCATTCCTTCTTCGTTTAAATCGGAAAAGCTCATAGGTCCGATAATCTCTTCCATACCAAGCTCTTTCGCCCACTCGGCAACCTTATCAAACAGAGCCTTAGTAACTTCGAAATCGTCAATCACGTCGAAACGGGTGAAACGAAGTTGCTTTTTGCCCGTCTTTTCGTTTACGCCCTTGTGCCAGATAGCGGCAATGCGCCCTGCGATTTTACCGTCCTTATAGGCTAAGAACATTCTGCACTCTGCAAAGCGGAACGCGTCGTTGACTTCGGGGTCGAACTCGGCAAACTCGTCCATATACAGATTGCAGTACGCGTGGGGATTTTTACCGTACAGCGTGCGCTGAAATTTGAAAAATTTCTTTTGCTCTCTTTTAGAGTGAATTTCCTTAACTTCTATCATTATTCTTTCTCCAAGGGGATAGGACGCTTATCACCTATAAATATTACGCCGAGCGTGCCCGGTCCGCAATGACTGCCGATAACGGGACCGACTATCTGACGGACGATATTTGCGTCGGGGCGTTTTTCCTTTATGAGAGCGGCAAGCTCGTCGCCTTCGCCCTTACAGTCTGCGTCTAAAACGTAGACGGGATAAGCGGTATCGGTAAGTTCGTCAATGACCTTTTGCGCAAGGTTGCGTAAAGCGTTCCTTCTGCCCTTAGCCTTTTCAAATACGCTAAGTCCACCCTTTTCGTTTGTGGTTAAAATAGGCTTAATGTTTAAAATCGTGCCTGCAACTGCGGATACGGCAGAGAGCCTTCCACCCCTTTTTAAGTGCATTAAATCGTCCACCGAGAAGTAAACGCAGACCTTATTCGTAAAGTCCTTTAAGAACTCGACAATCTCTTCGTCGGTTGCACCCTGCTGCTTTTTCTCAGCCGCCGCAAGCATCTGTATACCTGCGCCGAGCGAGATGGACTTTGTGTCGAACACGGTGCACTTTCTTTCGGGAAACTGCTCTTTCAGCTCTAATAAAGCGGCGTCAAGCTGATTGAAAGTGCCGCTCATCGCGTGGGAAAAGCTTACGTATAAGACGTCCTGCCCTGCCTTGAAATAGGGCGTTAATATATCCTTGTAATTTTCAGGGTTTAAAGCCATCGTCTTAGGCACGTTGCCTGCCCTTACCGCCGAATAAAAAGCGGCAAAGTCGGTGTTTTCGCCAAGGTCGTAGCTATACTCCTTATCGCAGTAGCAATAGGGCATAGATATGTAATCCATACCAAGCTCTTTAACCTTATCAAACCAAAGCTCGCCATTGCTGTCGCACAATAAAATACTCATACTTTTTCTCTCTTATAAATACTTTTTTTCACTCAAGCTGAAAGGGCTTGATTTAGGTAAAACTGCGGCTTACCTAATTTAAAATAATTATGGTAAACCTATAGGTTTATGATAACATTTTACCAAAAGTATGTCAACGATTTTTATTACAATTTGCCGTTATGCCCACGCACGCCACGATTGCACGCAAAAAACGGCGGTTATTACGCGCCTA
>CAMAHZ010000063.1 GCA_945834965.1 uncultured Clostridia bacterium
ACGATTAGTGCGGCGGTATAGGCTATACAAGCAAGGATATTTACAGCCCAAAAGTACCAGTGCTTGGTCTTGTGGCGAAAAATAAACATTGCTAAAATTCCGCCAAAGCAACCGCCTAAGGCAGAAAGACCTAAAAGCGTTGCTTCGGGTATACGCCAGGCGTGCCTTTTCGCCTTACCCTTGTCAATGCCGTACGCGGCAAACGCCGCAAGCCCCATAACGACTATTAATCCTATTAAAACGTACAAGTAAATCATACATATTTTATATCATTTTATTATAAAAAAGTAAAGCGTTTAGTCTTGACATATCGCCTGAGTGATATTAAAATTTAAGTATGGAAATGAAAAAATATTTTATCGGTATAGACATAGGCGGAATGTCCGTCAAGGGCGTGGCGGTGGATAAAGACGGCAAAATTCTCTGCGAAGGGACAGCCCCCACGGGTGATAAAGACGGCGGCAACTCACTTGCTGAAAACGTGTGCGAGCTTATCCAAAGGCTTATTTCAGACAGCGGTCACGCCGCAACCGAGTTTGCAGGGGTGGGCGTAGGTTGCCCCGGCGTAATCGACAGTAAAAACGGCGTGGTAGTGTTTGCAGGCAATCTCTCGCTTAAAAACTTCCCCCTTGTCGAAAGGGTGCAAAAGTCGGTCAAACTGCCCGTAAAAATAACCAACGACGCAAATGCGGCGGCTCTTGGCGAAGCTAAGTTCGGCGCAGGCAAAAGGTACGATAACGCCGTATTAATAACGCTCGGCACGGGCGTGGGCGGCGGCGTTATAATCGACGGCAAGCTGTTTGAAGGCTATAAGTCGGCAGGAACCGAGCTTGGGCATATCGTAATTCAGGAAGGCGGTAACCCCTGCACCTGCGGAAGAAAAGGCTGTTTTGAGACGTATGCGTCTGCAACTGCGTTAATTAACTCGACCGCACGGGCTATGAGAGAGAACAAAGACAGCGCAATGTGGAACACGTACACGCCCGAAACGGTTACGGGCAAGACTGCGTTTGAATATATGGATTGCGATAAGACGGCGAAAAAAGTCGTGGAAGAATACGTGCGCTACCTTGCAAGCGGACTTACGAGCATTGCAAACATCTTTCGTCCGCAGATTATTATGCTCGGCGGCGGCGTGTGCAATCAGGGTGAAAGGCTAATTGCCCCCGTGCGTGAAATGGTCAAAAGGGAAATTTTCGGCGGCACGGACTACGCCGATATAGAGATAGTCAAGGCGACTTTAGGCAACTTAGCAGGCTCGTTGGGCGCGGCAAGTTTAATAATGTAAATTAAAAACTCAATACTTCAAAAAATAAAGCGACTTCTTGCGAAGTCGCTTTTAAATTTACTTAAAGCAAAAATTACTTGCTCATACCTTCCTGAACTGCAACTGCAACTGCAACGGTTGCGCCGACCATGGGGTTGTTGCCCATACCGATTAAGCCCATCATTTCAACGTGAGCAGGAACGGATGAAGAACCTGCGAACTGAGCGTCGGAGTGCATTCTGCCCATCGTATCGGTCATGCCGTAGCTGGAAGGACCTGCCGCCATATTGTCGGGGTGAAGCGTTCTGCCCGTGCCGCCGCCGGAAGCAACCGAGAAGTACTTAACGCCGTTTTCAACGCACCACTTCTTGTAAGTGCCTGCAACGGGGTGCTGGAAGCGGGTGGGGTTGGTGGAGTTACCGGTAATGGAAACCGAAACCTTTTCCATCTTCATAATAGCAACGCCTTCGGGTACGTTATCTGCGCCGTAGCACTTAACCTTAGCCCTAGGTCCGTCGGAGAATGCAACTTCGTCGGTAACCGTAACCGTCTCGGTGTAGGGGTCAAACGTAGTTTTAACGTAGGTAAAGCCGTTGATTCTGGAGATGATGTAAGCCGCGTCTTTGCCTAAACCGTTCAAGATAACTCTTAAAGCCTTGCCCCTTACCTTGTTAGCGTTTTCAGCGATTTTGATTGCGCCTTCTGCGGCTGCAAAGCTCTCGTGACCGGCAAGGAAGCAGAAGCAGTCCGTGTCGTCGGATAAAAGCATTGCGCCGAGATTGCCGTGGCCTAAGCCGACCTTTCTGTTTTCGGCAACCGAGCCGGGGATGCAGAAGGACTGCAAGCCGATACCGATAGCGGCAGCGGCGTCAGCAGCTTTAACGCAGCCTTTTTTAATTGCGATTGCCGCGCCGACGGTGTATGCCCAAACGGCGTTTTCAAAGCAGATGGGCTGAGTGCCGCGTACGATTTTGTCGCAGTCAACGCCCTTGGAAAGGCAAATATCTTTACATTCGTCGATAGAGTTAATGCCGTACTCTTTAAGTACGCCTAAAATTTTAGCTTCTCTTCTCTCGTATCCTTCAAAAGTAGCCATTAGTCAACCTCCTTGTCCGTTCTGGGGTCAATGTGCTTAACCGCGCCCTGTTCCTTGGAATATCTGCCGTAAGTGCCGATAGCCTTTTCGTAAGCTTCGTTGGGGGTAAGACCTTTCTTGATAAAGTCGGTCATCTTGCCGAGTGAAACGAACTTATAGCCGCAGACTTCGTTGTTCTTATCGAGTGCGATTGCAAGAACGTAGCCTTCTGCCATTTCAAGATATCTAACGCCCTTTGCGGCGGTACCGTACATAGTACCAACCTGAGAACGTAAGCCCTTACCTAAATCTTCCAAGCCTGCGCCGATGGTCAAGCCGTCGTCAGAGAAAGCCGACTGGCTTCTGCCGTAAACGATTTGTAAGAATAACTCGCGCATTGCGGTATTGATAGCGTCGCAAACAAGGTCGGTATTAAGCGCTTCCAAAATGGTCTTGTGGGGTAAGATTTCAGCCGCCATAGCCGCAGAGTGGGTCATACCCGAACAGCCTATGGTTTCAACCAAAGCTTCCTGAATAATACCGTCTTTAACGTTAAGCGTAAGCTTGCAGGCGCCCTGCTGGGGTGCGCACCAACCGATACCGTGCGTAAAGCCCTTAATGTCCTTGATTTCCTTTGCCTGAATCCACTGACCTTCTTCGGGAATGGGGGCGGGACCGTGTTCAAATTTACCGGAAACACCCTTGGCAACGCAAATCATATTTTCGACTTCTTTTGAATATTGCATTACTTGTCCTCCAAAAATATTTATTGACGGATAAAGTATAACATAGGCGTATAAAATTTTCAATTAATTATAGCAACATTTTCTCGTATAATTTTTCAAAACTGTTTACAGCGGGCAAAAAAGTATTATAATATTATATGTAGTAGTATAATCGCAGGCGTACGCAATAGAGTGTATAGCGTAAAGGCTATGCGAAATAATTTAAAGCTTTAGCACCTTAAGGAATTTAACTATGCTCTGTCAGAACTGTAAGCGCCGAGAGGCAACGCAAAACCATATGGCAATAATAAACGGCAAGCCGTACGAGTATCATCTTTGCGCTCACTGCGCCCAAGAGATGTTCGGCGGATTTGAAGAGAGCTTTGCCGAAGGAGTTGCAAACGGACTTTTCGACGACCCGTTTAACGGCGAAAGCGTATGCCCTGCCTGTGGTATGCCCTTTTCCGAATTTCAGCGTACGGGGCTTTTGGGTTGCCCCAGCTGTTACGACGTATTCCACGAAGAGCTGTTGCCGTACATAGCAAAAATTCAGGGCAAGACCAAGCACGTCGGCAAGGGCGGCGGCGTAAACACGGCAGAGCACGAGACGAGATTAGAGCTTGCAAGGCTGCAAAAGGCGATGGAAGCGGCGCTATCCCGCGGAGACTATATCCTTGCGGAAAGGATAAACAGACAGATGAATATAATACGCAAAAGGAACGGGGGTTAAGAGATGGCAGATTATTCGTACGGAACGGTCATATCTTCCCGTATCCGCCTTGCGCGCAACATAAACGGCTATCCCTTCCCTGCAAAGCTCAAAAGCGACAGGCAGGCTAAAGAGATTATCCGTTCGGTTTCTTCCGCCATAAACAGGGTGGACGAATTCGTACTTAAATATATGGACGGCATTTCCGACGACGAAGCTTCCATTCTCGTCGAAAACAGGCTTATTAGTCCTGCTCTTTTAGATAACCCCACCCATTCGGCGGTACTCATAAACGAGTCGGGCGACGTGTCCATAATGATAAACGAAGAGGACCACCTAAGGGAACAATGTATAAGGAGCGGTATGTCTATAAGAAAGGCGTATGCCGAAATGTCCGCAAAGGATTCCCTTATAGCCCGTTCCCTGCCCTTTGCCTACGACGAACAGCTCGGCTATTTAACCGCCTGCCCGACTAACTTAGGTACGGGCTTAAGGGCGTCGGTTATGCTCTTTCTGCCCGCTTTAAGCCTTGGCGGACTTATGCCCGACGTAGTCAAAAGCGCAAGGCGTCTCGGCTTGACCGTAAGGGGCGCTTACGGCGAAGGGAGCGTTGCGGAAGGTTACACCTATCAGGTCAGCAACGAAGTGACCTTGGGCGTCACCGAAGAGACGGTTTTAAAGCTCGTCGAACAGGTCGTTTCAAAGGTCGTGGAAATCGAAGCGAGCGAAAGGGAACGCCTGAAAAGGGGTGAAGAAGGGCTTGCGATTAAGGATAAGTGCTTAAGGGCGTACGGCACATTAACCAACTGTGCGCTTATGTCTCACGGCGAGTTCGATAAGCTGTGTGCGGACTTGAAGCTCGCCGCCTGCCTTGGCTATATTAAGATAAGCGATATTTCAGCCGTTGACGAGCTGATGATAAAGATGAAACCTTCAAATTTAAACGTGCTTGCAGGCAGGTCGCTCTCCGCAAAGGAAAGGGACGAATACAGGGCGTCTTATGCGTCGAACCGCATTAAGTCGCTGTGTCAAAAGCGTTAACGGCAGGCTAAAACGCAAAAGGAGTGGATATGGATTTTTCAAGAATTACTCGCAACTTACAGGACGTGTTGAACGCGTCGAGAGAGATTTCGGCAACGCTTGACGTCACTTACGTCGGTACCGAACAAATCGTCTACGCTATGCTTATGGTGGACGAGAGTACGGCGTATAGAATTTTGACCGAGTGCGGCGTATCGCCCGAAGGTTTCAGGCGCTTTTTATATAGGTCAATAGACCATAATTGCAACATAAAAGATTTTACGCCCCGTATCAAGCATATGCTCGAGCGTGCTCAGGATATAGCATTCGACGCCAACCCCGACGGCTTGACGGGCACCGAGCACCTTTTACGCGCCGTGCTTGAATCGCCCGACTGCCTTGCGGTAAGCATATTCAAGGCGTTGGGCATAAATATGCCCCTGCTCGTATCAAAGGTGCATAACGCTACCGAAGGCAAAAGGGAATACGACGATGACGAAGACGAAATCAATCCCTTTAGCGCCTACAATAAAAGCCCTTCGCAGAAGAAGGACGACAGGCGCTCTTCCGATAGGGGCTTGGACGACAGCATTATGCAGTACGGCACCGACCTTACTGCCAAGGCGAGAGAAGGCAAAATCGACCCCGTAATCGGCAGAAAGAAGGAGATTGATAAAATCATTCAGGTTCTTTCACGCCGCACAAAAAACAACCCCGTACTAATCGGCGAGCCGGGCGTAGGCAAATCCGCCGTCGTCGAAGGGCTTGCTCAGGCGATTATTAAAAACGAAGTACCCGACCTGCTTAAGGGTAAAATCGTCTTTTCGCTTGACCTTGCAAGTATGGTCGCAGGCGCAAAGTACAGGGGCGACTTTGAAGAGAGATTAAAGAACGCAATATCGCAGATTAAAGACAGCGGTAACGTAATTTTATTTATAGACGAAATTCACCTTTTAGTGGGCGCAGGTGCGTCTGCGGAAGGCAAGATGGACGCGGCTAATATCCTAAAGCCCATGCTTGCAAGGGGCGAGTTGCAGACCGTGGGCGCAACGACCTTGGACGAGTACAGAAAGTATATCGAAAAGGACGCCGCCTTAGAGCGCCGTTTCACCCCCGTACAGGTGGAAGAGCCTACCGTAAACGACACGATTGAAATACTCAGGGGGCTTAGGGATAAGTACGAAGCGCACCACAAGGTAGCCATCTCCGACGAAGCGATAATCGCAGCAGCAACGCTTTCGGATAGGTATATTACCGACCGTTTCCTGCCCGATAAGGCGATTGACTTAATAGACGAAGCGGCGTCAAGGGCAAGGCTTAACAGCTATAACGCCCCTGCCGAGCTAAACGAGCTTGAAGAAAAGTATAAGCATCTCGTGCAGGAAAAGAACAAGGCGGCAAGGGGCGAAGATTACGACAAGGCTAAGCTTTTAGTTGCCGAACTTAACGCAACTCAGGCTAAGATAGAAGCTATCAAGAGCGAGTGGAAGGGCGGTCAGTCTACGCCGACTATCGGCAGCGACGAAGTTGCGGAAGTAGTCAGCGGTTGGACGGGCGTACCCGTAATAAAGCTCACCGAGCAGGAGAGCGAAAAGCTTTTGCACTTAGAAGAGAATTTGCATAAGCGCATAATCGGGCAGAACGAAGCCGTTTCCGCCGTCGCAAGGGCGATAAGAAGGGCAAGGGCAGGCTTGAACGAAAGCGGCAAGCCCATCGGCTCGTTTATCTTCGTCGGTCCTACGGGCGTAGGTAAAACCGACCTTGCTAAGGCGCTTGCGGAAAATATGTTCGGCGACGAAAAGCTCTTAATAAGGCTTGATATGTCCGAGTATATGGAAAAGCATTCGGTGTCAAAGCTTATAGGCGCGCCCCCGGGCTACGTCGGCTACGACGAGAACGCAGGCGGTCAGTTAACCGAAAAGGTTCGCCATAAGCCCTACTCCGTAGTACTCTTCGACGAAGTGGAAAAAGCTCACCCCGACGTGTTCAATCTCTTATTGCAAATCCTTGACGACGGCAGACTTACCGACAGCAAGGGCAGAGTAATCAACTTTAAAAACACCATTATCATCTTAACGTCCAACGTGGGTGCAGGAAAGATTAAAAAGATGTCGGGCTTAGGGTTCAGCTCGTCGGAAAGCGACGGCTACGACAATATGAAGGACGCCATCGACGAAGCGTTAAAACAGCAGTTCCGCCCTGAATTCTTGAACAGGTTAGACGACGTTATCGTGTTCAGAAAGCTGACCAAGGAAGAGGCAGGGCAAATCTGCTACAAGCTGATTGACGGCTTGAAAAAGCGTTTGGAGAATAAAAAGATTTCTATCGCCATTTCCCCCGAAGCTATGGAAAAGCTTATAGAAGAAGGATATTCCGAAGAGTACGGCGCACGCCCTATGAAAAGGACGGTGCAAAGGCGCATAGAAGATAGGCTTTCAGACGAAATTTTAGCAGGGCATATTTTAAACGGCGAAAGGGTAACGGTAGAAGTGCTGGACGGCAATCTCTCCTTCCGCTCCGAAAAGTAG
>CAMAHZ010000064.1 GCA_945834965.1 uncultured Clostridia bacterium
GGGTGACGTTACGTGGCAGGCGGAAATATCGCCTTCGCCTTTAGCAAGCTTATCAGCAAAGCCTGCGCAACCGCTACAGCCGCAGCCGCCGCAGTTTGCACCTGCAAGGTTTTCCAAAATCTTAGTCACCTTTTCGTCAACGTCGACCTTGAACACCTTACCGACGATTAAAATCAACGCGCCGATAAGTATTGCGCTTCCTGCAAAGATGCCTGCAACGATGCCTACGGTCTTAAATATTTCAGCGGCAGAAGCAAGTAATAAATTCATTTCTATTCCTCCTTAACCTACCTTGATTTGGGCGAAAATGGTAAACGCCATACATATAAACGCCGCAGTCACCATTGCAATGGGGAAGCCCTTGAGGTGTTTAGCAACCTTAACGTTAGCAAGCTTTTCCTGCATACCGCTCATAATAACCATAACGAGAGTAAAGCCGACGCCTGCAAAGATTGCGTAGAGTAATGCCCAACCTAAATTCAAAGCGCCCGTTGCACCCTTGACGATATCGCCAAGCAATTCAACGCCGTTGAAAAGCTGGGTCACGCCGAGTACTGCGCAGTTCGTGGTTATTAAGGGAAGGTAAACGCCCATCGTGTTGTAAAGGGAAGGGGATACCTTTTTGATAATAACTTCAAGCATCTGCACGAGAGCGGCAATGATAAAGATAAAGAATATTATCCACAGGAAGTTTATGTCCAAAGGGGTCATAATAAACTTGTAGATGGGGTAGGTTACGAGTGTTGCCAACGCCATAACAATGGTTACCGCAACGCCCATACCTATAGCCGATTTAGTGTTTTTGGAAACGCCTAAGAAGGGGCATATGCCGTAGGTTTTAACCGTTATAAAGTTGCTCGTCAATACGGCGGAAAGAATTATAAATACTAAATTCATACGTTTGCCTCCCCAGCGTTTGCACTCTCGGGTGCGTTGATTTTATCCAAAAGTTTTTCCCTTGCGATTACGTTTTCCTTAATCCTTCTGCTAAGCATAAACTTATCCATAATATAGGTAAAGATTGCAATGCAAAGTCCGTATACGATAAACGCGCCTGCAGGGGTAGAGAAGATTTTAATCTTGAAAGTCCAAGGCATCTTTACGCCGAAGAGCGACGCGCTGCCAAGTAGTTCGCATATAATACCCATAAAGCCGAGTGCAAGCGTAAAGCCAAGTCCGTTTGCAAGTCCGTCGACCGCACTCTCTAAAACGGTGTGCTTGTTTGCAAACGCTTCCGCCCTGCCGAGTACTATACAGTTAACGACTATAAGCGCAAGGAAGGTTCCCAAGCTGTCGTACAAATCCGGCACGAACTTTTCCAAAACCATCTGCACCAACGTAACCAACGTTGCAATAATTACGATATAGCAGGGTATTCTCACTTCGTTGGGGATAATTTTACGCAATGCGGAAATTATCATATTGCTTAAGGTTAAAACGACTACAACGCACAAGCCCATACCTACAGCCGACATTGCCGAGCTTTTAATCATTGCCAAAGTGGGGCAGGTACCTAAAACCAGCATAAAGGTGGGGTTGTTGAAAATGATGCCGTCTAAAGTTATCTTTTTATACTTATTCATAATCAGTTGCCTCCTTTAGGTGTGCTTAAGCAGGTGTCGTAGTTTGCAAGCGCAAACGCCGCCGCCTTATAGCAAAGCGTGTTCGACTTGGTTGCGCCCGTCATCAACGCGCCGCCGACGTCCGTATCTGCAAGGTAGCCTTCAACGTCTGCAAGCTTTTTACCCGTAAGGTTGTTTGCCTGTTCCGCCATCTCTTCGCCGTAGCCGCTCGTAGAGCCGTTAACTACTATCGTATATTCGGTTATTACCGCTACTTCGTTTTCCTTTGCGACTTTAATAGTCAGCGTAAAGGGGGTGGCTTGAGCGTTGCTTTTGGTAACTATATTATAGGTTACGACGCCATTTTCGCTTGACCAGGTAGTTGTCTCTCCGTCAATCTTATCGGTATAAGCTAAGCCTTCAAGGGGGTCTACAATCTCAACGCCGCTTGCATACGCCTTAACGAACTCAACCGAGCCGTTCACGCAGTTGCATATTGCGCCCATGGTATAGGTTGCGCCCGTAGAGATATATTCGTCGCTGTTCTTATCGCCGTAGGTAAATTTTTTACCGTCTGCGTATTCGGTTGCAAACTTAGCATAAACTTCTTCGCCGATATTGCCGATAAGCTCTGCGCTGTCTCCGACGGCATACTTAATAACTTTGCGGATACCCTTAACCGAATTCATATCGTCGTTTAAGGATACGGCTATCCAGCAGGTTATGTCGCCGCCGTAGCCCCTTGACGCCGCCTGAACGAGATAGTCCTTTTTCTCTTCGATTTTCCAGACGTTTTGAATGGTTGCGTTGCTTATCGAAGTGTTCTTTTGAGAGATATCCTGTTCAATCGCGGTAACCGTCTCGCCGCCGTACATAGCGTTAATTTTTCTATTGAAACGTTCTTCGTCCGTAACTTCTAAAAAGCCCCAGCAAACGGAAAGCAAGATACCGCTAACGAGCAGTACGCACAAAAGCACGACTATGCTTTTAAACGCTTTGCCTTTAAAAAACTGTTTAACCGTCATTTATTTGCCCTCCTTCTGCTTTTTAACTTTCTTATAGCCAAAGGGCTTGCGTACGATATAAGTATCGATTAAGGGAACGACAAGGTTCATAAGCATAATCACGAAGGATACGACTTCAATCTTCGTAAGGTAACGCAGAACGGAAGTAAGTACTGCTAACGCCACGTAGTAAACTATCTGTCCGTAAACGCCTTTAGGTGAAGTTACGTAGTCGGTCGCCATAAAGATTGCGCCGAACATAAGACCGCCCGAAAGCGCGTAGTCAATAAACAAGCCAATCTCGAACGTTGAGCCGATTGCCGCAAGGCAGACCGAAAGGAACGCAGAGAGTACCACGTAGAGTACGGGCTGCCACCACTTGATAACATCGCGCACTACTAAGTAGATAAAGCCCACGATAAGCGCAAGCTTGCACGTTTCGCCTATGCACCCTGCAAGACCCGTGCCGAGAAGTAAGTCAAGCCAGCCGACCTGTGCGGAAGCGGCACCGCCGAGAAGATATCCCGAAAGGTGGGTTGCGCCCGTAAACAATTGACTGTCAGCGCCGACGGGTGCGATTTTACAAGCCGAGTAAACGGTGATTGTAAAGCTCATAAACATAAATATTCTGCCCGTTGCCGCAGGGTTTACAAGGTTTTTGCCCGTACCGCCGAACAGCATTTTTACAACGGCTATCGAGAAGATTGCGCCGAGCAATACTTCGTACCACTTAGTCGTGGGGGGAAGAATAAGGGCAAGAATTAAACCTGTTACGATAGAAGTGTAGTCAAACTGCTTAAGCCACTTCTTGCACACCAAGCCTGCGTTCTTGCACTTGTTGCCAAAGCCCTTGTTTGCGATAAAGTAATATACGAACTCGGTCGCAACCGAAGCAAGTATAGAAGTTAAAATGACAATAAACGCGTCAAGCTGGAAGTAGACGATACCCATAACCGCCGCAGGAATAAGGGCGATTATAACGTCCAACATAATTCCCTTCGTCGTTCTGGGCGATTTGACGTGGGGAGGGGTGGAAACTACTACTTGATTATTCATTTCTTTTCCTCCTTATCCGGCTTAATGCCTTCGTTTATAACTTTGTGGTCGCCTTTGTCGACGTACTCACCCGTAGGCTTCTGTTCAAGCGTTACGGTAGGTGCGCTCTTACCCTTCATATCTACGGGCTTAACTACGGGTGCAGGTGCGCTGCTCGTCTGTTTAGCGCGCATTGCCGCCTTAGTCTTTCTAATCGCCTGAATTAAGGGGCGTTTAGCAGGGCAGGTGTATTCGCACGCACCGCACTCAATGCACGATAAGGTGTTGCCGTACTTTGCCGCGGAATCGAAATCGCCTGCGGAAGCATAGAACGCCGTCTGCATAGGCATAAGGTGCATAGGGCATACGTCTGCGCACTTGCCGCAGTTAAGGCAGGGGGTAGGCTCTTCAGCCGCCGCTTCCTTGCCCGTCAAAAGCAATACGCCCGACGTGGTCTTGTGCGTGTACACGTCGTAGGTGGAAAGCGCCATACCCGTCATAGGTCCGCCCTGAACGACCTTTTTAGGTTCTTCCGTCTCGCCGCCGCAGTAGTCGACGATATCTTTAACCGCCGTGCCGACCTTAACCCAAAGGTTTTTCGGCTCTTTAACGGCGCCGCCCGATACGGTTAAAATTCTCTCGTATAAGGGTTTGCCCTGTTCAACTGCCTGGCACACGGCGTAAGCGGTCGCAACGTTTTGAACGACCACGCCCGAGTCCGCAGGCAACTTGCCTATACCGACCTTTCTGCCCGTGCATACGTAGATAAGGTGTTTTTCACTGCCCATAGGGTACTGCTTTTTTAAGATAACGGGTTGAATTTCGTCGTACTTTTCAAAAGCGGCAATACAGTCGGGCTTGTTGGCTTCGATACCTATATAAATCTTGCTTACGGTCAACGCCTTTGCAATCATAAGCGCACCGCGTACAATCTCGTCGGTATGCTCAAGCATAAGCCTGTGGTCGCAGGTCAAATAGGGTTCGCACTCGGCGCCGTTTAAAACGAGCGTATCCACCGAAGTCTTGGGTGCAACCTTAACCGCCGTAGGGAAACCTGCGCCGCCTAAGCCTACGATACCGCAGTCGCAAATACGCTGTTTAATCGTGTCGCCGTCGGGGTTTTCCAAGGGGGGAAGGTAAGCCTTTTCACCGCTGTTATCGCCCTTAATGACGATATAAGTTTCCGTACCGCCGTTTGCACCGACGAGCGGTTTAATATCCGTCACTTCGCCGGAGATACTTGCAAATACGTTGGAAGATATCGGACCGGACGCCTTGGCTATCAGTTCGCCTTCCTTGACTTTCTGCCCTTTTTCAACGCAGGGAGCGGCAGGTTTGCCTAAACTTTGGGAAAGGGAAATATACACTTCTTCCGGTTCGGGCATTCTTTCCGTCTCTTTATTACACGCCAAGCTCTTCTTGTCGTGGACGTGTATTCCTGCAAAAAAGGGTTTTCCTTTTATTGCTTTCAATGTCAACCTCCTAAAAATTTTTCTAAACTTTTAATATAAAATCATCGCACCTTAGGTAAAACCGCACCCAAGGTACGCAATTTCCGTTTTTTAATTTTGACCGCCGTCGGGTTTAGCCGTGTCGTCGATATTACTTTCTTCCGTCTTGACCGCACTTTGGGTTTGTCCGCTTACCTTTTGCTTAACGCCCAAAAGATTACAAAATGCGTTTTGTGGGAATTTTTTAATTAAAAGCGTAACCGCCGCGCCTATAAACGTACCGCTTGCAACGCCGATTAAGGCAAGGTAAGGGGAGTAGCTGAACGCAAGCGCCGTACCCGAAACAAGTGCAAAAACTGCGTTTTGGGTCAGGTTGTGCGCAACTGCCGCCGCAACGGACGCACTCACGATAGAAATTTTTGGGCAGACGAGATAGATTAAGACCGAGCTTACGCCCATTGCCACAACGCCGCCCGTAAAGCTGTACATAACTGCGGAAATATTGCCTGCAAAAATTGCGGAAAGCACTGTCCTTACGCCGACTATAATAAACGCCTCTATAGGCGAATAGATTATAAGCGCGGCAAAGGAAAAGGCGTTCGCAAGCCCAAGCTTTGCGCCGGGAATGAACAGCGGCGGAAATAAGTTTTCAATTAAAAACGCAATTAGGCTCAGCGCCGTCAAAACGCCCAACACAGCAATTTTTTTGGCGTTTATTTTTAAAGTGCGTTTACGAATACTCATATAAGTTAATTATACACTATATTTAATAAATAGTAAATACCATAAATAAAAATTTAGTAAATAAAATATTGAAAAGCACTCTTTACCCCTATTGACAAAAGGGCGCAATTTGGTTATAATATCGTATGGAAATTTAGCGGAAGGGTTTGCTTTCCGTAATACGTTGAGAGGGTAAAAAAATGGAATACGAGTATAAAAGAAAAAACTACTATAAAGAAGCAAGCGAAGAAGAGCTTAAAAAAATCTTCGACTATGCAGAAGGCTACAAGGAATTTCTCTTTAATTCCAAGACCGAAAGGGGTGCGGTAAAATGCGCCAAAGCCCTTGCGGAAGAAAAAGGCTATAAAAGCTATAAGTTCGGCGATAAGGTAAAGGCGGGCGACAAGCTGTACTTTATCAACCGCGATAAAAACATATTTATCATAAGGGTAGGCACTCGCAATCCCGAAGAGTACGGCTTTAAGATTATGGCGGCTCACGTAGACAGCCCCAGGCTTGACTTAAAGCCCAACCCCCTGTTCGAGGCGGGCGGTCTTTCCTACCTTAAAACGCACTACTACGGCGGTATCAAAAAGTACCAGTGGACTACCGTTCCCCTTGCTTTGCACGGCGTAGTCGTCCTTCCCGGCGGAAAAAAGGTGGAAGTGTGCGTGGGCGAAGACGAAAACGACCCCATCTTCTACATTACCGACCTTCTTCCCCACCTTGCTGCAGAGCAGGTTGCTCAGCCTATGGCTAAGGCGATTTCGGGTGAAAGCTTAAACGCGGTTATCGCGTCTATTCCCGAAAAGGACGAAGACGAAAAGTCGGCTGTCAAGGCGGCAACGTTAAAGCTCTTAAACGCAAAATACGGCTTGACCGAAATAGACTTCCAGACGAGTGAATTAACGCTTGTTCCGGCAGGCAAGCCCCGTGACGTAGGGCTTGACAGGGCTTTAATTTCCGCATACGGCCACGACGATAAGGTGTGCGCATATCCCGAAATGACTGCGCTTTTCGACAGCAATTCTCAGGATACGCTCATTGCGGTATTTGCCGATAAGGAAGAGACGGGTAGTCAGGGCATAACGGGTATGCAGTCAAGGGTAATACTCGACTTAATCGAATGTCTTGCAAAGGCTTTGGGTGCCGACCCCGTATTAGTTCGCTATAATTCCAAGTGCGTATCTGCAGACGTTACCGCCGCGTACGACCCTGCATATGCCGAAGTTTACGAAAAGACTAACGCGTCCTACATAAACTGCGGTGCGTCGTTAACCAAGTACCACGGTGCAAGGGGTAAAGGCAACACTAACGACGCGTCTGCCGAAATGGTGGGCTATCTTCGCGACGCAATGGACTCAAACGGCGTAATCTGGCAGACGGGCGAGCTCGGCAAAATCGACGCGGGCGGCGGCGGTACGGTTGCAATGTATATTGCAAACTTAGGCATCGACACCTGCGATATGGGCGTTCCCGTTCTCTCCATGCACGCCCCCTACGAAATTAT
>CAMAHZ010000065.1 GCA_945834965.1 uncultured Clostridia bacterium
TTGCAATCAATTTGCGGTCAAGTTTAAACGTTAGTGTTAAAAGGCAAGATTTATATTATAGCAAGTTTATCGTTTATTAATAGTCCTTTTTACATTTTTAAGACGTATTTGCGAATACTTATTATATGGCTTTGGTATTCGTTAGGACGGCGATAATATTTTTCGTTCTTTTATCGGTTATGCGGCTTATGGGTAAAAGTCAGATAGGCGAAATGCAGCCGTTTGAGTTCGTTATAACCCTGCTTATTGCAGAGCTTGCCTGCATACCTATGGCGGACAGCTCCGTCCCCCTTTTATACGGCGTTATTTCCATTTTGGCTATTTTTATTCTCCACCAAATCGTTTGGCTTTTGGATATGTGGTTTACGCCTATGAAAACGGTAATTTGCGGTAAACCAAGCCTTGTAATAAACAGGCAGGGCGTGGACAGCTATCAGCTTAGAAAAAACAACCTTGAAATTTCCGACCTTATTGAGAGTATGCGCGGTGCGGGGTATTTCAATTTAGACGACGTGTATTACGGCTTATACGAATCGAATGGCAGTTTTTCGGCGTTGCCAAAAGAAAAGATTACGCAGTCTCTACCCCTTTTAATTATTGAAAACGGCAAGAAAAACGCCAAAAATATGGGGCTTGCAGGAATAGGCGAAAACGAGCTTTCAAGCCTTTTGCACGGTCAAAACGTAAAGCTGAAAAACGTGTTGGTTTTGACCGTTGACGGCAACGGCAGGGTTTACTTTCAGCAAAAGGGAAAGCCGTATAAAATACTAAACTGTAAGGTGCGTTCACAATGGTAAGGTCTATTATTTACACTATTGTGGCGGCGCTTTTGTGCGTTGGTTTTTTTATCTGGACGGACGTATATATCTCAACGCAGTTCGGGCAGTTTAACCAAGTGTTGAACACGCTGTACGATAAGGTTGAAAACCGTACGGCAAACCGAGAAGACGCCTACGCCGTAAGGGATATGTGGGCGGACAAAAAGGAAAAATTACACGTTTTTATTCCGCATAACGACATCTCCTACGTAGATTACTGGCTTTCGGAAGCCTGCTCGCTCATCTATAAAAGCGAGTACGATTTGGCTTTGGGTAAGATTGAAGTGCTTTTAGAAATCACCAAAAACCTGCCCGACGCCTATATTATTAAATTAGAAAACGTATTCTAACGCAATAATCGTCTTTTAACGCCTTTCTTTTATTTGACAACCCTTTGGCAAAATGGTATTATATTGCTATAATTTTAAAGGCGTTGACTAAGACAGACGGAATGCTTTGGCAATTACAGAGAGAATGGTTCGGAAACGGCTGAAAGACCATTCAGTTGCTGCAAAACGTTATTCACTTACGAGCCGATTGAAGAAATGCTTTTTGCGTTTGGTTAAAAGCGCTTTGGCAGAGTAATGCAATCCGTATTCCCGTGCGTAAAAGGGTAATGAAGGCGGTTTGTATAGTTTTATAATCCGTGAAATCAGGTGGTACCGAGCTAATTGCTCCCTGTGCTGTGCGCAGGGAGCTTTTTCGTTTTTTTGCAAAACGCCCTACCCCGCTACTTTTAAAAATAAAAAAGGCTTTCAAGCCTAAAAAGGAAATATTATGAACGACGTTAAACAGGTGATTGAAGAAAAAATCACGCAATTAAAGAAGAAGATTGCCGAGTCAATCGAAAAAGTGCAATCGTCTGACACACTCTACCAGATTAAGATGAAGTTCTTAGGCAGGGGCGGCGAGCTTTCGGAATTTATGAAAGTTATGAAGGACGTACCTAAGGAGGACAAGCCCACGATAGGTGCGGTGATTAATGCGCTGAAAACCTGGGCAGAGAACGAATTTTCTAACCTTGAATCCACCATTAAGCAGTTGGAGCTTAAGGCGCAGTACAAGACCGAAGCGATAGACGTTACTATGCCCGGTCTTACCAAGCCCACGGGCGCATACCACCCCAACACCTTGGTAAGGCGCGAACTCATTTCAATTTTCGCAGGAATGGGCTTTACCGTGTTTGAAGGACCTGAAATTGAAAACGACTACTACAATTTCACCGCTTTAAACACCCCTAAGGACCACCCTGCAAGAGATATGCAGGACACCTTTTATATCACCGAAGATTTACTTCTTCGCACGCAGACGAGCGCAGGGCAAATAAGGGTTATGGAAAAGGCTCAGCCCCCCATTAAGATTTTATCGCCCGGTAAGGTGTACAGAAGCGACGACGACGCAACCCACTCGCCTATGTTCTCGCAGATGGAAGGTCTCGTCGTGGACAAGGGCATAACCCTTTGCGATTTGAAGGGTATGCTCGACGAGTTTGCAAGAAAGATTTTCGGCAACGGCGTAAAGACGAGACTGCGCCCTTCCTACTTCCCCTTCACCGAGCCTTCGGTTGAAGTCGACGTAAGCTGTTTTGAGTGCGGCGGTAAGGGCTGTAGGCTGTGCAAGGGCACGGGCTGGATTGAAGTGCTTGGCGCAGGTATGGTCAACAGACACGTTCTGGAAGGCTGCGGGGTTGACCCCGACGTCTATTCGGGTTTTGCCTTCGGTATGGGTATCGAGCGTATTGCAATGCTTAAGTACGGCATTAACAATATGAAGCTGTTATTTGAAGGCGACACGAGATTTTTAAAACAGTTCAAGGGCTAAGGAATGGGTGAAAAGATATGTTATTACCTTTAAGTTGGTTAAAAGATTACGTTGATATAGACGTTTCCGCACAAGAGTTGCAGAAAAAACTCTTCGGTTGCGGTTTTGAAGTTGAAGAATTAATTGAAACAGGCAAGGATATTTCGGGCGTGGTCGTCGGCGAAGTTATTGAGTGCGAGCCCGTTGAAGGTACGCATTTACACGTCTGCAAGGTTGACTGCGGCGCGCTCGGCGTAAAACAGATTTGCTGCGGTGCGGACAACGTGGAAGTCGGCATTAAAGCGCCCGTGGCGTTGCCCGGCGCAACCGTTTACGCAACCGCAAAGGACCACGTTACGGTTGAAGGCGTTATGACTATAAAGAAGGGCAAACTGCGCGGAATCGAATCCGAAGGTATGCTTTGCAGCGGCGTGGAAATAGGCGTGAACGGCGACACGTTCGACGGCGGCGACTACTGCGGACTTCTACTTCTTCCTAAAGAATTTGAAAACGGCGCGGACGTAAAGCCCTTGGTCGGCTTAGGCGACTTTATCTTTGATATCGGTTTGACGGCTAACCGCCCCGACTGCCAGAGCATCGTGGGTATGGCGAGAGAAGTTGCGGCGGTACTTGGCAAAACGATGAAAAACCCCGACGTGAGCTATACGGCGGTACACAGCGATAAACAAATAAAAGTTAGCGTAACCGCACCCGATTTGTGCCCGAGATATATTGCGCACTACGTTAAGGACGTAAAGGTTGCCACTTCCCCCTTATGGCTTAGAAAAAGGCTTAACCTTTGCGGAATACGCTCTATAAACACGCTCGTCGATATAACCAACTTTGTGCTTTTAGAGATGGGTCAGCCTATGCACGCATTCGACTGCGATAAGCTTGAAGGCGGCGAAATAGTCGTAAGAAGGGCAAAAGAAAACGAAGAAATCGTAACACTTGACGAAAAGAGCTTTAAGCTGAACGGTGAAAATCTCGTTATATGCGACGGCGCTAAGCCCTGCGCGTTAGCAGGCATTATGGGCGGCGAAAACAGCGAGATTAAGGACGATACCAAAGACCTTTTATTTGAAGCGGCTAAGTTTGCACGCGACAGCGTTAGAAAAACTTCGAGAAGTTTAGGGCAGCATTCCGACTCTTCCGCCATATTTGAAAAGGGCGTATGCGAATACATGACCGAACTCGGTATGGCAAGGGCTTTGCACCTTATCGAAGAGCTTGACTGCGGTACCGTTACCGACGTACACGTAGACGTTAAGACGGAATTCTCTCACGACGGCAGAAAGCAAATGGAAGTAAGCCTTGAAAGAATTAACGCACTCTTAGGCATTGAAATTCCCGCCGAAGAAGCAGAAAAGATTTTAACAAGCCTTAACTTTAAGGTTGAGAGAAACGGGGATATTTTAAAGCTTGAAGTACCCCCTTACCGCGAAGATATTGACGGCTACCCCGATATTGCCGAAGAGCTTATAAGAGAGTACGGCTACGACCACGTGGAAGGTACGTTTATGCCGTCTGCCAAGGTCACGAACGGCGGCTACAACCCCGAACAAAAGGCTGAAAACAAGCTTATCGACAAGCTCGTTTCGATGGGATTGTACGAAATTTCAACCTACTCATTCTACTCGGAAAAGGATTTGGATATGCTCCACTTCCCCAAAGAGAGCGAAGAGAGAAAGTTTATTAAAATTAAAAACCCCATAAGCGAAGATTTGGGCATTATGCGCACCACGCTTGCGCCTTCTATGGTCAACACTATAGTGCGCAACTTAAGGCGCAACAATATGCAGGGCGGACTTTTTGAAATTTCTAAGGTGTATATACCCAAACAACTGCCCTTGACTTCCTTCCCCGAAGAGAAATTACGCCTTTGCATAGGTATGTTCGGCGACTTGACCTTCTATACCATCAAGGGTATTTTGGAAGGCGTTGCGGACAGCCTTAATACTAAGTTTGAGTATACCGCCGCGCAGAAGTGCTATATGCACCCCGGCGTGTGCGCTGAAGTTTCTTGCGACGGCGAAGTTTTGGGCTACGTGGGAAGGCTTGACCCCGTAATTGCAGGCGAGCTTGCTATGGACAGAAAGGCGTTTATTGCCGAGCTTGACTATGAAAAGCTTTTATCGCACGCAAAGGCTTTCAAGTTTACGCCCCTGCCTAAGTTCCCCGAACAGGTCAGAGATTTGGCTTTGGTTGCCGATAGCTCCGTTATCTGCGCCGATATAGAAAAGGAAATATATAACGCTTGCAAGTACGTTACGGACGTAAAGATGTTCGACTTCTACGTAGGTAAGCAGATAGGCGAAGGCAAGAAGTCTATGGCGTTTACCGTGACATTTACCCCTAAGGACGAAGCGTTGACCCCCGAAAAGCTTGATAACTTCGTAAAGAAGATTTTAAATAATCTTAAGTACAAATTGAACGTTGAATTGAGATAAAGAGCTATTTCTTTAGCCCCTGCCGCAAGGTTTGCGGCAGGGGCATTTATTTTGCGTACACCCCCATATATGGCTTAATTAACGCTAATTTATTACTCTACCGAGGTAGAGTTGCCCTGCGGCACGAGCGCAGAGCCGCCCAAAAGCGAGCCTTGCAGGTAGGTATCGGGAATTTTGCCCGAAATGACGCTTTCGCAGACGAGTACTTCGGTCGTGGACGCAAGGTTGCTCGTTTTATCGGGCAGGATTATGGATATATCGGACACCACTTCTAAATACAGCGAGTGCTTGGTCTGGTTAATTCCCGCTTGAACGAACTTTGATACGAAACTGCAGTTTACGTTGGATATGGGAATGATTTTAATATTAATCTTTTTGCCGAAACCTGCGAGAGCTTCTACCCCCGTCAACGCGCCTAACGGCACTAAAATTCCTTCCGCACTCATCTTGTTTAAATTTTCCTGCGAGAGATACGCCGTATCCCTTGCAATGCGGTTAATCTTTAAGCTGTCGGTAGTGATTGTGGACACGTTACCCCCTTCGTCGTAGGTGATTTTGATTAAATCTTCGTAGCGCAGATTGTCGTTTAGCGTATAGTAGATTGCGTCGTTGACCGCAACGGTGGTTATGGAACGAATCGTCGCTTCGCTAATTGATATTAAAATTTTTGTGACGTTGCGCTGAAAAAATAATAGCACGCCCAAAAGAATAAAGCAGATTGCCGCAACTATGATTTTAAGCCTTGTGAACTTGGAACGCCTTTTCATACGAATATTTTATGTGAATATTTATTCAAATATTTTATATTGCGCTTTGATAAATATATATAATTTACCATACCGCGATTAATTGCAAATTGCGGCAGGGTTTGTTATAATAAAACTATGATAGTTTTCGTAATTGCAATGGAGAGCGAAGCCGCACCCGTGATTGAAAATATGAGCTGTATTGAACGCAGCGACAGGTACGGCAGGGGCATTATAACGGGCAAAATAGGCGGTGAAAATACCGCTATAGTCGTCTGCGGCGTCGGCAAGGTAAACGCGGCGGCAGGGGCGCAATACGCTATTGACTGCTTAGGCGCGGATAAGATTGTCAACGTCGGCGTTGCCGGCGGACTTAACCCCGCCACTAAGGTGTGCCAAATCTATTCAATTGACAAGGTTGTACAGTACGACTTTGACTTGGTTACATTAAACGGAACGCCTATGGGTACTTTAAACGAGTATTCCGAGCCCTATATTCAACTTGTTTCTTCCCCCGTCTACCCCTTAAAAAACGTGGGTACGGGCGACAGGTTTAACGACGATATCGACGATTACAACCTTTTGACAAAAGAGCTTAAAGCCGATATCAGGGATATGGAGCTGGGCGCAATCGCACACGTTTGCAAGCACGCAGGCGTACCCTGCTACTCCTTTAAGGCTATTTCCGACGTGGCAGGTTCGGGCAGTACTACCGAACAGTTTTTATCAAACCTTAAAAATTGTACTTTGGCGTTAAAGCAGGAAATAGTAAAAATTTTCAAGGCGGTAAAAGGTTAAACTATGGATAAAATACCTTCCTTTCAAAAAGACCACAACGCTCTTTTGCCCGGGCTTTATAAGAGTATGGAGATGCAGGGCGTAACCACTTGGGATTTGCGCTTTAAAAAGCCCAACGCCGGCGACTATATCACCCCTAAGGCGTTGCACACGACCGAACATCTGCTTGCAACCGTTTTAAGAAATTCCGCACGCAAGGACGATATAATCTACTTTGGACCTATGGGGTGCAGGACGGGGTACTACCTTTTGACGGTTAATTTGAGTTTTGAAGAAGTCAAGTCGTTACTTATTAACGCTTGTGCGGCGGCGCTTGAGCTTGAAGATATACCCGGCAACAAGAAAGAAGAGTGCGGAAATTATTTAGAGCACGATTTAGCTAAGGCTAAAGAAGATATTGCCGAGTACGCAAAACTGCTTGCTACGATTTAATTTTATCTACTTTTGAGATTTTACACGTATGATTAAGTTTAACAACGGCTGGGACGAAGCGTTAGCCCCTTTGTTTGCTGACGAAAGGTATTTAAAAATTCGTGAGTTTTTGAAAAAAGAATACTCAACTCAAGTTATATACCCCGATATGTACGATTTGTACAACTGCTTCCGCTATACGCCAATTGAAAATTTGAAGGTGGTTAT
>CAMAHZ010000066.1 GCA_945834965.1 uncultured Clostridia bacterium
GGTTTACGCAAACGGCGGCGGTGTAATACTTGCAACGCCTTCGGGCGCACGCCCCCACTGGCTGGCGGATAAATACCCCGAAGTTTTGAGAGTGGACAGCGAAGGCAGACGCATGCACTTTTCGGCACGACACAACCACTGCTTTACTTCCCCCGCCTACCGTGAAAAGGTTCGTTCGATTAACGCCGCCCTTGCCGAGCGTTACGGCAAACACCCGGGAGTGATAGCCTGGCACATTTCCAACGAGTACGGCGGTGAATGTTACTGCCCGTTGTGCCAACAGGCGTTCCGCAAGTTTTTAAAGGATAAATACGGAACGATTGAAAATTTAAACAAGGCTTACTGGTCTTCGTTCTGGAGCCATACCTACGACAGCTTTGAGCAGATTGAAGCCCCTTCGCCCATGACCGAAAGGAGTATTCACGGACTTAATATTGACTGGTTTAGGTTTGCAACCGCTCAGACGGTTGACTTTATGAAATGCGAAGTCGAACCCATAAAGAAAATTTGTCCCGACGCTAAAGTTACGACAAATATGATGTTCGAGCATTACGGCTACGATTATTACAAATTCAGGGACGTAATCGACTTTGCGTCCTGGGATTCATATCCCTTATGGCATTCGGGCAATCAGGAATTGACTGCGCAAAGCTGTGCGTTTTGGCACGATTTATACCGCTCGCTGAAGGGTAAGCCCTTCCTGCTTATGGAGAGCACGCCAAGCCTTGTAAACTGGCACGAATACAACAAGCTTAAGCGCCCCGGAATGGACAACCTTGCGTCAATTCAGGCGGTGGCGCACGGAAGCGACAGCGTGCAGTACTTTCAATGGAGAAA
Organism: uncultured Clostridia bacterium; assembly: GCA_945834965.1. Taxonomy (GTDB): domain Bacteria; phylum Bacillota; class Clostridia; order Christensenellales; family Borkfalkiaceae; genus Coproplasma. Next base: position 838 of record CAMAHZ010000066.1, read on the forward strand.
GAGCCGCGGAAGCGTGGAGAAATTCCACGGTGCGGTAGTCGACCACGACGGAACGGAAAACACGAGAGTATTCCGCTCTGTGGCAAAAACGGGCGAAATACTTGAGAAGATTGAAGAGATTGCAGGGACGGGCGTAGACGCTAAGGTTGCCATAATTTACGACTGGGAAAATATGTGGGCGCTTGACGACAGTCAGGGTTTTGCTCAAAGGAACAAAAAATATTTTGAGACCTGCTACTCCTATCACAGATACTTCTGGAAGAGAGCGATTAACTGCGATATCGTAGACAGAAACGCAGACCTTTCAAAATATAAGCTCGTTATTGCGCCTATGCTTTATATGGTTGACGAACAAACAATTTCAAGCTTTGAAAACTACGTAAAAAGCGGCGGAACGCTTTACGCAACCTACGCCTTGGGTATGGTAAACGACACCGATTTATGCCACCTTGGCGGATTCCCCGCAGGTAAACTTAAGGACGTTTTCGGCATTTGGAACGAGGAGATAGACACCCTTTACCCCGAACAGACGGGCGAAGTGACCTGCGGCGGTGAAAAGTACGTTGCCCGTGATTATTGCGAAATTATTCACGCACGCGGCGCAAAAGTTTTGGCGACCTATTCTAAAGATTTTTATTCAGGCGAGCCTGCCGCTACCGTAAACGAATACGGCAAGGGCAAGGCGTACTATCAGGCGTTCAGAGATTGCGACGATTTTAAAAGCGCTATACTAAACAACATAGTCGACGAGCTTGGGCTTAAGCGCAATATACCTTCGGGCAAAGAAGGGCTGCCCTTTGCAGTCAGCGCACACACGAGAACGGACGGCGAAAACACGTATTTATTCGTAGAAAACTATTCCGAAAATACTGTTGAAAACGTTGAACTTGGCGGCACGTTTGAAGATATGTTAAACGGCGGACAAGCCGACAGCGTTACGTTGCCCCCTTACGGGCTAGCAATTTTTAAAGGCAAAGCATAATAATTTTTACTTATTGTAAAACGGGTGGCGGAAATTTTCCGCCACCCGTTTTAATTATTTTTTATTCACACATTTTAAATCACAGTCCGAGAAACGCGTAGGCTACGGTAAGCGCCGCCGAGCTTTTCGCTCCGTTCAGCGTACCGCCATGCAGAGAGTCCTTGTTGAAAAACAGGTAGTAATCCTGCGCTTCTTCCCCCACAACGGGCAAATAGTTAATATACTCCGTCGCACAGCCGATTGACGTTTTACAGTCGTATACCTTTATTCCGTACGCCGCCCCTTCTTCGTTATAATATATTCCGCGGTCTGCATAGCGTGCGGTAAGCTCTTCGCCGAGTGCGCAGAAAGAAGAGACGTAGTCTGCTATATCGGACTCCTTAACCAAATAGATATCTCCCCCTACTATCCCCGAACCGAAAGCAACGTAGGAAAAGGGGTGTACCTTAACCATTTTTATATCTTCGGGCTTGCTCTTTTCAAGCTCTAACCTGAGCTCGATATCTTCTATTTTAGACACGTCCGCATAGAGCGTAACCTTGTTTTTAGGAGTAGTATCCGTGATGAGAGTAAATATCCAACCTACGAATAAAAGCGAGAGCATTGCCCAGAGTACGTACAGGTAGAACTTTGAAAAAATATTTTTAATTATTCTCATCGCACGTCTCCAAAGCAACGGCATATCCGTGTACGGTATATACCTTTACCCTTCCCTTTATATTCTTTAGTTTTTTAACCTTTAAGGCGTTTATTTTGATATTTTCGCTTTTATCGCCGTCGGTTACGGTTGACTTCACGAAGGTTATACTGCCGATAATCCTAAGCCTTTGAGTGCCTATGGAAAGATAGCCTTCGTGTTCGACACGCTCGCCGTCGAGCATATTTTTTGCGTGAATGACTTCGTGTCTATTTTCTGCGATAATCGAAGTACACACGTAAATGACGAGCCAACCGCCTACTACTGCCGTACACATAACGGCAATCATCATCTGCTGAACGTTGCGCACGTTTACAAGGCAACACAGCGTTATGCAGACGGCAAGGCACGCCACGCAAAAGACGCTGACAGCGGCAATCCATATTCTATTTGCAAGCTTAAGCCTTTCCGCTTCCCGCTCGGCATACAGTTCAATAATCTGCTTTTCCATAGACGTATTCTATCACAATCAAGTTGCGGCTTACAATAAAAAACGTAATAGTTCCGCAATTTTCACATTTATTGCGCATTTCTGCCCGTTCGAGTTGAAATTTCGCTTAAAAATTGTTTGAGTTCATCTGTAAAATCTTTCTCGCTAAAGCGGTAACTCCAGTTATCCGTAGACACGGTCGCAGGTAGGTTTATGCGAGCTTCTTCCCCCAGCGCAAGCAAATCCCACAAAGGGATAATAACCGTACGCACACGCGAAGCATACGCAAGCTTGATTACGGTTTTACACATAGCCTTACTATCCGAAACGTCACACAAAACGCCTAAAGCGGCACATTGAGTAGTCAAGTCTTGCTTATACGTCTCCAACGCTTCTTCATCTAAACCGTCAATAAATCCTTTAAGCGGCATATTATCGTGCGTACCCGTATAGCATACGTAATTTTCTGTATAGTTCGTAGGCTTATGCTCGTTTTCGGGATTGCCGTCGAAAGCAAATTCCAAAATCTTCATACCGGGGTATTTAACGTTTTTCATAAGGCGGTAAACGCCTTCGTCCAAAATACCCAAATCTTCTGCAACCACTTCGTAATCGAGCTTATCTTTAAAGAAATCTTCCTTAGGTCCGTCGCTCCAACTTCCGTTGCGTGCCGTATCGTCCTTTGCAGGCACTTCGTAATATCTGTCAAAGCCCCTGAAATGGTCTATTCGCAGAATATCGACAAGCTTAAAACAGCCGTCAATACGTTCGTTCCACCATTTGTAGCCGTTGCCTTTCATCTTTTCCCAGTCGTAAACGGGGTTGCCCCAAAGCTGACCGTCGGCCGAAAAGGCGTCGGGCGGACAACCTGCGACTACTGAAGGTATGCGGTCTTTATCCACTTTGAAAATCTCGTCGCCGTATTTCCACATCTCCACGCTGTCGTAGGCAATATACAAAGGCACGTCGCCCATTATGCGCACGCCCTTGGAATGGGCGTAATTTTTTAAGGCGTTCCATTGCTTTAAAAAGATATATTGAGTGAACTGCCAAAATGCGTATTCTTCGTAGTTTTCTTCCACGAATCTTTCGGCAATTTCCCTGTTATAGATTCGGTATGGACTTTCCCACTCGTACCACGCCTTATGGTTGAACCTGCATTTAAGCGACATAAACAGGGCAAAATCGGAAAACTCACCCTTATTTACGAATTTTATAAAATCCGCCGAGCCTTTATCAAATCGCAAAAACGCCCTGCGAAGAAGTGAAATTTTTTCGTTAAACTGCTTGCTGTAATCTACTCGCTCGCCGCCGCCCAAATCGGCAGAGACGATTTCTTCCCTTGTCAAAAGACCTTCTTTTGCAAGGTACGTAAGGTCGATAAGATAGTAATTGAGCGCATTAGAGCTGCACGACTGATAGGGACTGTCGCCAAACCCCGTGGGGTTGAGCGGAAGCACCTGCCAAACGGTAGCTTTACATTCGCTTAAAAAGTCAATAAATTTAAACGCCCATGCGCCCAAAGTTCCTATCCCTTCGTCGGAAGGGAGACAAGTAATAGGTAATAAAATTCCGTGATTTCTTTGATTTTTCATAGTTTTCAAAAAAGTACGGGGAGATTATCCCCGTACGATAATTTAATTTACGCTTTTGCGTCAAGTTTATATACGTAGCAGCTTATAGGCGAAACGGTCTGTTCCCCCGTAAGATTGCTTTCTAATACGCTTGAACCTGCCCTTTCTCCGTCGATATAGAGATTCCAACTTCCTGCAGGAAGGGTAAACTTGCTTTCGGTGGTCTTTGCGTTGTACACGATAAGAAGTTTTTCTCCCGTAGTAGGGTTGGTTATGGTGAACGCCACGAAAGCACCGTCCTTTTCGACTATTTCACATACGGGATTATTCTCTGAGTCTACAGCCGAAGTCATTCTAAGCGTTTCACACGATTTACGGAAGGCAATAAGCCCCTTGTAATACTGCATTACTTTATACTGCGAAGAAGTTTCAGTCAACTTTTCCCACTCGAGATTATTTACGGAGTCGGGGGAATTATAGCTGTTTTCGTTAAAGCTTCCGTCGGGGTTGGTCTTGGTGCGGAGCATCTCTTCCCCCGCCTGCATAAAAGGAATACCGAGCGAAGTCTGCACGATAGCAGCACAGAGATTGTTTCTCTTTATTCTCACGTCTAACGTGTTCGCCACCTGACCGTAAACCGCACAAATTCTATCCCAAAGCGTATTGTTATCGTGCGCGGACGCATAGTTGATTACGTTGGTGGGGTTGTTTGAATACCAGCTTGACAATACTCCTGAACCGGAAAATTCAGAATTGTTGACTGCGCCCTGAACGCCAAACAGCACTTTGCCGAGATAGGAAGCCCTTGCGCCTGTTGCAAAGCCCGTATCTTCTATATCGAACACCGAGCCCTTAATTGCGTCGCGCAATACGTCGTTGAACATAGCCACGCCGTTTGTAGGGTTGTCCGCATTGAGTTTTTTGAGATTTGATAAAATAGCCGCACTCGACGACGGCAACGTGGAAGTTCCGCCCGTCCAGCCTTCGCCGTAGATTATTGCTTCGGGATTGACTTCGTGAACCGCCTGTTCAACCGCCTTCATAGTGTCTATATCGTGCAGCCCCATAAGGTCGAAGCGGAAGCCGTCAAGGTTATATTCGCTCTGCCAGTACTTAACCGAGTCGACGATATACTTTCTTACCATCGAGCGTTCGGAAGCCGTTTCGTTGCCGCATCCCGAACCGTTTGAAGGAACGCCCTTATAGTCGTAACGATAGTAATAATAAGGCACGATTTTATTGAGATTTGAATCGAGTCCGTAGGTGTGGTTGAACACTACGTCCATTACCACGCTTATTCCTGCGGAGTGCAACGCCTGAACCATCTGCTTATATTCGTTTACGCGTACCGCACCGTCGGTGGGGTCGGTGGAATAGCTGCCTTCAGGAACGTTGTAGTTCTGCGGGTCGTAACCCCAGTTAAACTGGTTATTCTTCGATTCGTCTACCGACGCATAGTCGTACGAAGGCAGAAGATGAACGTGGGTTATTCCAAGCTCTTTAAGATAGTCAATACCAACGGGCATACCGCTGGAATTTGTAAGCCCCGTTTCGGTAAACGCAAGGTATTTGCCCTTGTACTGCGACGAAGATATCTTATTTGAGAAATCACGAATATGAATTTCCCATATTTCCGCGTCGGTGTAGTTTTCTACCGCAGGATTATCGAAGGGCGTGCTATCCCAACCGTCGGGGTCGGTTTTATCAAGGTCTAAAATCATTCCCCTTAAACCGTTTAACCCTGCCGAACGCGCATAGGGGTCTACCGCCTCGTTTACGCCCATACAGGTCGTTACGGTGTAAGTATAGTACTTGCCGTTAAGATTTTGGTCGTGCGTATACGTCCATACGCCCTTTGCGCCCTTTGCAAGCGGATAGGTTGATTCAGCCGTTCCGCCGTTACCTGCGCTAAAGATGTTTACTTTTACGTCCGACGCAGTAGGCGCCCAAAGGCGGAACGTAGTCGTTTCCGCACCGAGTTCTACGCCAAGTTCGCCGTCGTAAGTGTACTCCTGAGCAAATTCCGCACTCGACATATAAGTTAAAGGAATGACGGGTACGGGCTTATAGCCGTTAACTTCAAGATAATATGATTTAGAAAAATCAAGAGCCGAAGCAAGAGTAAGCACGTTGTTTGAAACCGAAGATACGGTTACTTTATTTCCGTCGCCGTCGGTCAAGGTTACGTCGCTTAACTGAAAACGGGTTGTCGAATCGCTGACGCGCACCTTAATTTTAGTCAACGTCTGCAAATCCGCAATCGTAATATATTTGATAACTTCGAGAGTATTTCCGCCGTCGTTGCTCTTATAATTGTTTGCGTCGCCCGACTTGGTATATATTACCGTATAATCGCCTTCAAGCGTTACGCTGCGGTCGCTATCCGTACCGTCTTTAGTTGCCGTTCCCCAGCTCGTACCGCCGGGGTCGGAACAGCCGGTTCTTATTATGTATCCTACTTCGGTTACGGTATTAGGCACGTTTACGACCACCTTTGCGCCGTAGCTACATTCGTGTAAATCGTAACCCCTGCCTTCTACACCTTCATACCAAAGCCAGATATCGCAGTTTTCATAGCCGGAAGCACGCTTATAGTAGATGGTAAGCTGTCTGCACCCTTCTTCAAGTTCGAGAGTGTATTCGCCATCGCCACCACCGCCGTTTCCG
>CAMAHZ010000067.1 GCA_945834965.1 uncultured Clostridia bacterium
CGTTTATTATCTTATCGTTTTATTCTTGCTTTTTTCGGTAGAAGGTATTGTTGCAGCCCTAATTATTTTTTTGCCCTGCTATGTATTTTGGGTCGTTAAGTTTTCGTTTATTTGTATGCACAGCTGTGCAGTTGAAAGACCTTATATCTATTTTGTTCCTTTAATTTTTTCACTTTTGGACGGTGTTCTTCTGCTTTTGCTTGTTAATTTGGTTTTTAGATTTATCGTCGTTATCGTTTAAGGTGATTTTATCTTTAGTTTAAACTTGATTAGTGCGCATAAAACTTAGTTATAATCTCAAAATAATTGTATGAAAAAGATTATTTTGACAATGCTTTCAACTTGCCTTATTTCTTGCGGCGTATTATTTGGCAACGGTTTTTATAATATGAAAAGCTCTGCTGCATATGCAATGGCTAAGTCTGATATTCAGCTTTCAAAAGATTGCAAAAGCGCATATTTGTGCGATTATTATTCGGGCGAATGCGTCTACGAATATAACCCGACCGACAGAATGCCCATTGCAAGCGTGTGTAAAGTTATGACTTTAAACCTTTGTTTTGAGGCAATTGAACAAGGCACGCTTGACGAAAATGTAAAAGTTTGCGTAAGCAAAAACGCGTCGGGCATGGGTGGCTCTCAGGTATTTTTAAAAGACGGTTTAAATTATGACGTAAGTGCGCTAATTAAAAGCGTTATCGTCTGCTCTGCAAACGACAGTTGCGTAGCCCTTGCAGAAGCGGTTTGCGGTAGTGAAGACGAGTTTGTCGCGCTTATGAACAGCCGAGCAGCTGATTACGGGTGTAACGATACTCTTTTTGCAAACTGCACGGGGTTACCTAAGGATACTCAGTATTCATGCGCAAAGGACGTGGCGACAATGTTCAGGCAACTAATAAGCCATGAAAACTACTTTAAATATAGCAAAATTTGGTTAGAAGATTTCGTTCATCCCGACGGTAGGACGACGTCTATGACTAATACGAATAAGTTAATCCGCCGCTATTCGGCGTGTGACGGCGGCAAAACAGGCTTTACGAACGAAGCTGGATTTTGCCTTGCGTCAACGGCTAATAAGGATAATTTGAGACTAATTTCCGTCGTTCTCGGTTCTGGCTCGTCAGATTCTCGTTTTGCGTCTACGGTGAATATGTTTAATTACGGGTTTGCAAATTTTAAAAACTCAATCGTTCTCGACGATAAGGTAAACCTTAACGAAACCGTTAAAGTCTCAGGCGGAAAAAAGGAAGAAATAAGCGTTAAACCGTCAAGGATAAGTTCGGTATTTGCTAAAAAGGGAGAAAAGCCGAATATAACGTTTAACTTTGTGCCGCAAAAGCTTTGCGCGCCCATTAAAAAAGGCGATATGGCAGGCAAAATGGAAGTGTATAAAAACGGCGTTTTATACGATACGGTAGACGTGGTTGCGGCGGAAGACGCAGAGAGAGCAAGCTACTTTGATAATGCAAGAAAAATTGCTAAAGAATGGCGTATTTAATGGCGTTTTGGGCGTTTATAAGCGTGTTAGCACAGCTATTATACCATTCAAATGATTGACTAATTTAAAGACCTTTGGTAAAATTAATTATATTAATTTTTATTAAGGGTCTTTTATTTATGAACGAAAGAAATTCTTTAAAAGTAAATAGCAACGGTCACCTTGAAATCGGCGGTTGCGACTGCCTTGACCTTGCAAAGGAATACGGAACGCCTTTATACGTCTTTGACGAAGATTATATCCGCCTCATGATGCGTACTTATAAAAACGTTATCAATACGCATTATGACGGCAACGGTCAGGTGTTATATGCGTCGAAAGCCTTTTCCTGTATGGCGGTTTACCGCATAGCTCAGCAGGAAAATATAGGTTGCGACGCCGTATCCGGCGGTGAACTCTATACGGCTTTACAGGCAGGATTTGACGCTAAAAATATCTACGTACACGGCAATAATAAGCTTATATACGAGCTTAACGAAGCAGTTGACGCAGGCGTAGGCGGTATCGTAATCGACTCTTACAGAGAAGCTGACCTTTTGAACGACGTCTGCGAAAGTAAGGGTAAGGTGCAGGATGTGCTTATTAGGCTTAACCCCGGTGTTGAAGCTCACACTCACGCCTTCGTGCAGACTGCAAGGACTGATTCAAAGTTTGGTTTTTCCATTGCAGACGGCTCTGCACTTGAGTACGTAAAGCACGTTTTAAGCCTTAAAAATATTAAACTTCGCGGTTTCCATTGCCATATCGGTTCGCAGATTTTTGAGAAGAAGTCGTTCGTGCTTGCCGCAGAAAAGATGTTAAATTTCTTTGCTGAAGTAAAATGCGCTACGGGCTTTGAAGCCGACGTACTCAATATCGGCGGCGGCTTCGGCGTTTGGTATACGGATGACGACCCTAAGTTTACCGAAAATGATTACGCGTCGTATCTTATCGCTATGATAGACGCAATTAAATCTAAGTGCGAAGAGCTTAAGTTAAATCGCCCGTACCTTTTAATGGAACCCGGGCGTTCGATTGTTGGCGAAGCAGGTATAACGCTTTACACCGTCGGTTCAATTAAAGATATTCCCGGTATCAGAAAGTATATTGCAATCGACGGCGGTATGTTTGAAAATCCCCGTTATTCGCTCTATCAATCAAAGTACACGGCGGTAAAGGCAGACGACGTCTACGCACCCTGCACGCAAAAGGTGAGTATTGCAGGTAAGTGCTGTGAGAGCGGCGACCTTATCGGCGTTGATATGCCTATGCCTGAAGTTAAATCGGGTGATATAATCGCCTGCCTTACGACGGGTGCATATCACTATTCGATGGCAAGCAATTATAACCGTAATCTTATTCCCGCCGCAGTACTTGTTAAAGACGGTAAGGCAGACATTATCGTAAAGAGACAGACGTATTCCGATTTGGTTCGTAACGACGTCGTGCCTGATAAACTCAAGTAATGAACTACGTAATAAGTCTTTTAGCAGGGGCTATCGCAATCCTTTTCGTGCTCTGTCCGCATGAGTTTGCTCACGCTTACGTTGCCTATAAAAACGGTGACCCAACGGCAAAAATTTACGGCAGAATGTCGCTTAACCCCTTAAAGCACCTTGACCCGTTCGGCTTTATTTTGTTTGCGCTCGTCGGTTTTGGTTGGGCAAAACCCGTACCCGTAAACTCAAACAATTTCAAAAATCGCAGGGTAGGTATGTTTACCACGGCGATTGCCGGCGTGTGCGTTAATTTAATTATTGCATTTTTAGCCTATCCGCTGTATTTGGTTGTAATCAGGTTTTTATATCCTTATTGCGCCACTTCGGTCGTAGCTGAATTTTTTATCAAGCTTTTATACAGCGTGCTTAAGTATATCTACGTTTACAGCTTGTTTTCGTTTGTTTTTAATCTCTTGCCGCTTTTCCCGTTAGACGGATTCAGGGTGGTAGAGTCTTTTACAAGGCAAATTAACCCCGTCCGTAGATTTTTAGCTAATTACGGCAGATTAATTCTTATCGTGTTAATCGCTCTCAGCTACATCATTGATATATTATGCGTTTACGTACCTATTTTACAGTATTTTGACGTATTCTATTATCTCGGTTGGTTTGCACAAAATATTATCGGTTACCCCATAACCGCCGCTTGGGGATGGATTTTAACGGTATGACGGATTTAGAAAAGTACTCCGATTTTGAATCACAAGTCGATTATACGACGGTTCTTGACGATTTTGAAGGACCGCTCGATTTACTATTGCATTTAATCAATATTAACCAGATTAATATCGAAGACATTTTCGTCTCTAAGGTGACCGAACAGTTTTTGGACTATATCGAGTATATGAAAACTCAGCCGAGCCGCGACGTCGATAAAGAGAGCGAATATCTTGCAATGGCGGCACAGATTCTGTACATTAAATCTAAATCGTTGCTTCCCGTCGTAGAGATTGACGACGAAGAGATGGGCGGTGCGTTTGAAGAGCAGGAAGAACTTATTCGCCAGCTTAAAGAACGTGAAATGGAATTAATTAAAGAACAGACGCCCAAACTAAAAGATTTGGAGACCGTAGGATACTTCTTTAAGGAACCCGATAAGGAAGTAAGCCAGATTAAAGTCGTCTATAAAGACTTTTCGGTCGACGCACTTTTGCAGGCTTTTGCAGGGCTTTTATTAAGAAACGAAAGCCTACAGCGTGAAAAAGACAACGTAAAGGAAATACCAAAGGACGTCTATACCGTACAGGACAGGGTAGTACATATAAAAGATAGGCTTACTCAATGCGGTAGATTGCAGTTTGAAGAACTGTTTACGTCGTATTCCCGAAACGAGATAATAACGACATTTCAAGCGCTTTTGGAGATGCTAAAATTTCAATACGTTGCGGTCGAACAGGCGGAAACTTTTGGTTCTATTACCATAAAGCTCAACGAAGAAAGAGATTTAAAGGATTTAGGAAATGAACAATTTGACGAATATAATTGAGGGAATAGCTTTTGCTTCAGGCGAAGCGGTACCCGTAAAGTACATAGTGGAAAAGCTCGGTTGTTCGGTTGCGGAAGTTAACGCGGCAATAAGCAAGCTTAAAGAGAAGTATACCGACGAAAGCGGCGTACGCCTTTTAACGTTCAACGGCAAAATTCAGTTTGCTACCAACCCCGCATACAAGCAAGAAATTTCCGACGTGCTTGCTAAAATTAAGGAAAAAGAGCTGACTAAAACCATACTTGAGTGCGTTGCGCTTATTGCATACAAACAGCCCGTAACTAAGGGTGAGTTGGAAGAGCTTAGGGGCGTAAACTGCGACTACGCCATACATACGCTTTTGGAACTTGAGATGATTGAGCCCTGCGGCAGAAAGGACGCAATCGGCAAACCCATACTTTACGCCACGACCGATATTTTCTTAAAGAGATTTGGCTTAAATTCAATCGACGAATTGCCCGATTATGACGAGCTTATGGCGCAGATTGCAGAGCTTAACGACGCAGTATTAAAGGAAGACGACGCGAACTATCTTTATAAGAAAGACGAATACACGCCTGAAGACGAAGAAGAACAGGCGCAAGAATCTAAACCTGAAAAAGCTGAAAAGACAAGACCACAGCCTAAGAACTCAGCCGGCGTCGTACAGGACGGCTTTGAAGTTCCCGTTTTCCTTGAAGGCGAAGAAAACGTCATTAAGATTAATTAATTTGTGTTAAAACTTTTAATTAAGTCCGCACTTAAAGGTGCGGACTTTTTGCGTATATTGAGAATAAAATTACAGATAATATTTTTGTGGGTGAAGCATTAATCTACGTTTCGGCAATTGCATTTATATTGTATATTTTTCCCGTGCACGTTTTCAGCTATGTTTATGTTACAACGCAGAAAAGTTATGCAAGCGTGAACGTTTCACTCTTTAAACTAATTCCCCTTTACAAAGATACCAACCAACTTGAATTTGATTATAAAAGTATAACCGACGCAATAAACGGCGACGGGGCTAAACTTAAATATCCTTCGCATTATTTGGATTTATATAACAAGCTTTGTATAACCAAAATCGTACAGGTTTGCGACTTTGGAATTCAAAATCAAAACTGCGCCTATGCCGCACTTGCTCAGCACGCGCTAACTCAAGCGGTGTATGCGTTTGTAAAAATTAACGGGGGAAAAACCAAGCTTAAAAATTACGTAGTTTTAAACGCAGAACACGAATACGTAAATTATTACTTAAAGCTTGTCGGCGTAATTAATTTAATGGGGCTGTTAAAGCTTATATTTTTATATTTTTGGAGTGTGTTAAATGAACGGAAAAATAAAAAAAGCTCAGGCAAAATCTGAAGATGAAGTGCATTTTGAAAAGACTTCGGTGGCAATAGAAAAGCTTGCCGACGCAGATACCGTTATCGGCGACCCGATTATTACCGTAAGCGGTTCGCAGGTTATTCCGCTCTCTTCCGTAACCGTAGTAAATTTAGGCGGCGGCGGTGAGTACGGCGATATTAAAACCTATAAAGAGATGGACGGCTTTAAGCTTGCAGGCGGCAACGGGACGGTAATAACCGTTAAGCCCAAGGGGTTTTTGGTGGACGACGGTAAGGGATGCAGACTGTTAAAAATGGACGACGGCGCAATCGATACTCTTATTGAAAAGACGGGTGAACTCGTACACACGATTTCGGACAATGTTTAAAAAACTTTCTTGCGCAATCTTAAGTCTAACGGCATTATTTTGCTGTTCTTTCGGTTTCATAATAACGACTGAAAATTATTCAGCCGACGCAGACGGCGTATCTGAAATTGTAATGGAGCTTGACCACGCTACGCTTTTACACGGTAAAAATATCGACCGCAAATTGCCGATGGCAAGCACGACTAAGATTATGACTGCGCTTATAATCTGCGAAGATTGCAACCTTGACGAAGTTATTTCCGTGCCTAAGGCGGCAGTCGGGATAGAAGGGTCAAGCATCTATTTAAAAGAAAACGAGCAAATAAGCGTAAGAGATTTGCTGTACGGCTTAATGCTCGTTTCTGGTAACGACGCCGCTTGCGCACTTGCAATTCATCACTCAAAAAGCGTCGAGTTGTTCGTAGAAAAAATGAACCAAAGGGCAAATAAGTTAGGCGCTGTAAACACTAACTTTACAAACCCGAACGGGCTGCCCGACGAAAATCATTATACGACTGCAAACGACCTTTGCAAAATCGCCTGCTCGGCGTTAAAAAACGAAACGTTTGCTCAAGTAGTTTCGACAAAGTACTATAAGGGAGAATTCCGCTGTTTTACTAATAAAAATAAGCTTTTAAATTCGTTAGAAGGCGCAAACGGCGTTAAAACGGGATACACCGAAAAGGCGGGAAGGTGCTTAGTCTCTTCTTGCAAGCGACAAAATATGCAGGTAGTTTGCGTGGTGCTTAATTGTTACGATATGTTTGAGCGAAGTGCAAATTTGATAAACGAAAGCTTTGAAAACTTTTCAGTAGAATCGCTAAGCAAGGATAAAATATTCAGTTATAAAGGCAAACTCTGTTCGCTGAATAAGGACTATTCATTCGTAGTAGATAAGCGACAACCGATTGAATATGAGCTTTGCGCACCTGAAACGGACGACGGTGTGGCAAAATTAAATATTTATAACCAAAATAACTTGATTTTCAGCGAAAACTTGTTTACTATTAAGTAGACGAAA
>CAMAHZ010000068.1 GCA_945834965.1 uncultured Clostridia bacterium
GCCTTAACGTACCCTTCCATTGACGCAAGCGCCCTTTCGGAGAGAAGTCTGTATCTAAGCTTTTTATCTCTCGGCGGATTTTCGATTGCAGGCAACACGCCGTAGTTGGCGTTCATGGGCTGAAAATTTTCGTTTGCTCCGCTTATATGTGCCGACAAAGCGCCGCAAACCGTATCAAGCGGCGGAATAATCGCCTTTTTATTATCCAACTTGCGCGCCATATGCACGGCGGCTAAAAGTCCGCTTGCCGCACTCTCTACGTAGCCTTCCACGCCCGTAATCTGCCCGGCAAAATAGGTAAGGGGCGAATTTTTGCAGGAAAAATCTGCGTTTAAAATTTCGGGGGAATTTAAATAGGTGTTCCTGTGCATAACGCCGTAGCGCAAGAATTCCGCATTCTTCAAGGCGGGAATGAGCGAGAAAACTCGCTTTTGCTCGCCGAACTTTAAGTTGGTCTGGCACCCGACGAGATTATACATATCCCCGTTTAAATTTTCCTTTCTAAGCTGCAAAACGGCGTAAAAGCGGTTGCCGTCCTTATCCCAAAGCCCAACGGGCTTAAAAGGACCGAACCTGAGCGTTTCCGCACCCCTTGCCGCCATAACTTCCACGGGCATACAGCCTTCAAAAATCTCTCTCTTTTCAAAGGAATGCAAGGTCGCCCTTTGGGCGCCTAACAGCTCGGTGACGAAATTTAAATACTCATCCTTATTCATAGGGCAGTTTAAATAGTCGTCGCCGCCCTTGCCGTACCTGTCGCCGAAAAAGGCGAAATTCATATCCACGCTCTCTTTTGATACTATGGGCGCAGACGCGTCGTAAAAGTGCAAACTGCCGCCAAAGCGGGATATTATATCGCTTGCCAACGCCTGACAGGTCAAGGGGCCGGTAGCTATTATGCACGGCTCTTCGGGAAGGGTTTTAATCTCTTCGCAAATGCAGGTTATATTCTCTTCCGACTTTATCGCTTGAGTTATATACGATGCAAACTTATCCCTATCCACCGCAAGCGCACCGCCTGCAGGAATTTTTGCGTACTCCGCCGCCTGCATAGTAATAGAGCCTATAAGGCGCATCTCCTGCTTTAAAAGTCCGCACGCGTTGGAATAGGCGTCCGCCCCCTTTAGAGAGTTAGAGCAGACGAGCTCGCCAAAGTCTGTATTTGAATGGGCGGGCGTAAAGCCGTTGGGTTTGATATCGTACAGCTCTACCTTAAAGCCCTTTCGGGATAGATAGTAAGCCGCTTCGCACCCTGCAAGCCCTGCGCCTATAACCTTAATCGTCTTCATCTTCTTGGGGTGCGGGAGTGGAATAGTCACAGTTTTTATCCGAGCACTTAATCTCTTTGCCGCGGCGGACTAAGAACTTGCCGCACTTAGGGCATTTATCGCCCGTGGGGATATCCCAACTTAAGAATTTGCAGGTAGGGTAGCCCGTGCAGCCGTAGTATATCTTGCCGTTCTTGCTCTTCATTCTTCTCATCGGCTTGCCGCAGTCGGGGCATTTACCTTCGGTCTTTTCACCTTCTCTCGCCTTGCCGTCGGGCTTTATCAAAGGCTGTTTAGCCTGACACTTTCCACACTCTAAATATGCGCCGTACTTGCCCTTTTTAACGAACATAAAGCTGCCGCAGTCAGGGCACTTTTCTTCCGAAATCTTTACGTCGATGGGCAAAATCAAAGAACATTCGGGGTAGTTGGGGCAAGCTAAGAATTTGCCGAACTTACCGCTTTTAACAATCATATTCGCACCGCACTTAGGGCAGCGCACGTCGGAAATTTCAATCTCGCTCTCGCTTACTATGTTAGAGCATTTGGGATAATTTGAGCACGCAAGGTACTTGCCGTACTTACCTATCCTTCTAATCATAGGGCTACCGCACTTTTCGCAAACTTGGTCGGTGAGCTCGTCGCCGTCGCAAGCGGCGGTCTTTAAATTTTCCGCAAACGAAGGGTAGAAATCGCTTATAATCTTGTGCCAATCTACGCCGCCGTCTTCGATTTTATCAAGCTCTTCTTCCATTTTAGCGGTAAAGCCGACGTCCATAATATCTTTAAAGTACTGCACGAGCAAATCGGTAATTTTATACGCAATCTCGGTGGGTACCATATACTTGCCGTCCTTTTCGACGTAGCGGCGCTTGGTCAGAACCGAAATAATCGACGCATAAGTAGAAGGTCTGCCTATGCCCTTTTCGTCCATAGCCTTAACGAGCGACGCGTCCGTGTACCTTAACGGGGGACGGGTGAACTTCTGCTCTTTTACGAGCTGTTCAAGGTTGAGCTTTTCGCCCTGCTTTAACGGGGGTAAAAGCTTTGAAACTTCTTCTTCGTCTTCACCCTTGGCAACCGCCTGTTGATAAGCCGCGGTAAAGCCTGCAAACTGCAACGCCTTGCCGCTCGCCTTAAAGGTGTAGCCTGCGCTCTCCGCTTCTATCTGCATAGAGTTGTACTGCGCTTCCGCCATCTGCGACGCAACGAAACGGTCGTAGACGAGCTTGTAGATATTGTAGTGCTTTTTATCCAAAGACGCTTTAACGCTTGCAGGGGTGACTTCTAAGTTGATAGGGCGAATAGCTTCGTGCGCGTCCTGCGCGCCCTTTTTGGTTGCGTAGTAGTTGGGCTTTGCGGGGGCGTACTCTTCGCCGTAGTTCTTCTTAATAAACTCAAGCGCACTCTGCTGAGCTTCGGTTGCGATACGGGTTGAGTCCGTTCTGATATAGGTGATGAGCGCAATGTGGTCGCCGCCGACGTCCATACCTTCGTACAAGTGCTGAGCAATCAGCATAGTTTCGGGCGACGACATACCGAATTTTATAGATGCGTCCTGTTGCAAAGACGAAGTGGTAAAGGGCGCAGGCGCATGCTGTTTGGTCACGCCGCTTTTGACCTTTGTAACCGTAAAGCTGCCGCCCCTTATCGCCTTTTCGGCTTCTTCCGCCATATCTAAAGTAATCTGCTTACCTGCCTTTTTCAATTGATAAGTAGCTTTAAAGGGCGCATACTCCTTAGGCAAATCGCGCAAGGTTGCAGAGAAGGCGTAGTACTCTTCGGGCTTAAACGCCGTAATTTCCCTTTCCCTGTCCACGATTAGTCGAAGGGCAACCGACTGCACTCGCCCTGCCGAAAGCCCGTCCTGAATGCGGTTGTTTAAAAGGGGCGAAAGCTTATAGCCCACGAGTCTGTCCAAAACCCTTCTCGCCTGTTGAGCGTCTACTAAATTGTAGTCAATCTTTCTCGGCTTTTCTAAAGCCGCCGCAACGGCTTTGGGCGAAATTTCGTTAAACTCCACCCTGTTTAGCCCGTCGGGGTCTAAGCCTAAAACGGTCTGCAAGTGCCAACTGATTGCTTCGCCTTCACGGTCGGGGTCGGTTGCAAGGTATACTTTGCCTGCCTTTTTCGCTTCGGCAGAAAGGCGCTTGATTATATCCTTTTTGCTGGGCGTTATCTCGTAATGCGGTTCAAAATTTTCGGTTATTTTAATACCCAAAGTCTTTTCGGGCAAATCCCTTACGTGCCCCGTGGACGCGTCTACTTTATACTTGCCCTTTAAATACTTGGTAATGGTCTTTGCCTTGGAAGGCGATTCTACTATGATTAAATCCATAATGCTTTACTTCCTTATTTTACAATGCGGAATACTTATTTCCACCCGTCCTTACTATAAGCCCCTTTATCTCGAGCATAGCGCAGACGGCGTTTACTTCAAATAGCTGTTTGCCGATTTTTTCGGCTATTGTTTCAAGGTGCGTCTCCCCTTCTTCCTTTAAAAGGGTAAGCACTATCCTTTCGTCCTTATCAAGGCTTTGCGCCGCTTCCGCCTTACCTTCGTACCCGAAAACCGAAAAGATATCGTTTGCGCAGTCGCAAAGGTACGCCCCGTTCTTTATTAGATTATTGCACCCTTCGCCCGAAGTTATGCCGGGGCTGTAGGGGAATGCAAATACTTCCCTTGAATAGTCTGCCGCGTACGACGCCGTGTTCAAAGCGCCGCTCTTTTCCGCCGCAGAGACGACTAACACGCCTTTACATAAACCTGCGATTATGCGGTTGCGCAGAAAATAGGTGTACTTCCTTGCAGGCTGACCGAACGGAAATTCGGATATGGTCAACCCCTTTTCTTCGACTTCCCTTAATACCTTTACGTTGGTGGAGCAGTTTGAATCGTGTCCGCCCGGTAAAACGCAGACGACGTTGCCGCTATCTAACGCGCCGTATGCGGCGGCGCTGTCCGCCCCGTCCGCAACGCCCGTCACTATTACGAATTTTTCCGAAAGCTCCCTGCTAATTTTTTTACACTCTTCGTAAGCAGCCGCTATCGTCTTGCGTGAGCCGACTATTGCAAAAAGCTCGCCTTCAAGCAGTTTAAGGTTGCCCCTTGCGTACAAAACCAAGGGCGGCGTAGGCGTATTTTTTAACAGCTCGGGATAGTTCGTGCTTTTATAGGTTACGCACACAATCCCCCTTTTGTCAAGCTCTTGCAACAACTTTTTACGGTAAGTTTCGTCCGAAAATGTGGCAAGCGTCTTGTTAAAAGCGCTCTCTCCTAACGCCTTTTGCAGCGCCTTAGCGTACCTTTCACGGTCGAAATTTTCCGCATTTTGCGAAGCAAGCAACAACTTTTTATTCGTGTAATTCAACCCGTTTAAGCTGTCTGCGACGATTAAGTCGACTTCCTTTTTTGTGTAAATCATCTCTCTTTAGTACTGTCGAAATTCCTGTACGACGTAGCTTCCAAAACGTGCTTGGGCATAATCTTTTCGGATAAATCCAAGTCGGCAATAGTCCTTGCCACCTTTATTATCCTTGAACGAGCCCTTGCCGAGAGCGACAGCCTTTCAAACGCCGAACGAAGGATTTTTTCGCTGTCGGGGGAAAGGGCGCAGAACGCCTTTATCTGCTTTTCGCCCATATCTGCGTTTACGGTTATACCGTCTTCGCCCATAAAGCGTTCACGCTGAATAGCCCTTGCGCGCTCCACACGCTTTTTAACGAGTGCGCTGCACTCTTCTTCCCTGTCGGACGCAAGCTCTTCATACTTGACCGAGTCGACTTCCACCTGCAAATCAATCCTATCAAGTAGCGGACCTGAAATCTTAGCCCTGTACCTTCTTATCTGCATAGGCGTGCAGGTGCAATGCCTTTCCGCCGAGCCTAAATTTCCGCACGGGCAGGGGTTCATACTCGCACACAGTATAAAGTCGGCAGGGAAGGTTATCGCGCCGCCCACTCTCGTTACGGTTATCTTGCCGTCTTCTAAGGGCTGCCTTAACGCTTCCAACGCCGAGCGGGAGTATTCGGGCAGTTCGTCTAAAAACAGTACGCCCCTGTGCGCTTTGGAGATTTCGCCTGCCCTTATCTTGTTAGTGCCGCCGCCGCATAGAGACACGGTGGTCGCCGTATGGTGGGGCGTGCGGAAGGGGCGCAGAGCCATAATGCCGTCTTCGTTAAGCTCGCCCGAAACGGATAGGATATTCGTCACTTCCAACGCTTCGTCAAAGGTCATATCGGGCATAATGGTGGGAATACACCTTGCAAGCATAGTCTTACCCGTTCCCGGGGGACCTGACAAAAGGATATTATGTCCGCCTGCAACGGCAATCTCAAGCGCCCTTTTCGCCACCGCCTGACCGCGCACGTACTTTAAATCGCAATCGTAATTTGAACGGCTTTTTGCCGCTTCGAAACTGCGCATTTCAAGCGGCTTGAAATTTTCTATACCCGATAAGAGAGCGTACGTATCCCTTAGCGATTTAAGCGCATAGACTTCTATTCCTTCTATATAGCTCGCTTCGTTGGCGTTGCCGAATGGTACGATAAACTTTTTAAAGCCCTTGCCCTTAGCCGCAATGATTATGGGGAGTATTCCCGTTACGGGGCGGAGAGCGCCGTCGAGCGCAAGCTCGCCCAAAAGCACCGTGCCTTCCACGTCGGCATCAAGTTGTCCGCTTGCAATAAGCAGGGATACGGCGATGGGCAAATCGTACTGACTGCCTTCCTTTTTGATATCCGCAGGGGCGAGATTGACCGTTATTTTATTTACGGGAAAGCGCAGAGAACTGTTTTTAATGGCGGAATACACCCTTTCTCTGCTTTCCTTTACGGCGGTATCGGGCAGACCGACAAGCTCGTACTTGACCGCACCCTTATTGATATCCGTTTCCACTTCTACGGGGACGCCTTCAAGCCCCACGAGAGCGTAGCTTGTAACCTTAGATAACATCTTTCTTCCCTTATATATATTTGCAACCGACGCGGTTATTTCGCCCGTCGCCTCTATAATTTTTTGGTCAAACGAAAAAAATTGTTATAATGAAAAAAGCCCGCGCAATGCGAGCTTTTTTTAATTACTTTCTTACTTCTGAAATCTTAGCAGCCTTACCGGTTAAGCCCCTTAAGTAGTAGAGCTTAGCCCTTCTAACTTTACCCTTCTTAACCACTTGAATGGACGCAATCTTGGGGGAATGAAGGGGGAACGTTCTCTCTACGCCTACGCCGAAAGATAAACGGCGAACCGTAAAGCTCTCTCTTATACCACCGTGTTTTTTAGCGATTACTACGCCTTCAAAGTTCTGAATTCTTTCCTTCGTACCTTCGATAACCTTGAAACCAACCTTAACGGTATCGCCAACGTTGAATACGGGTACGTTTTCCTTCATACCTTCTTTTTCAATTGCTTCAACCAACTTGCTCATGACTTGTCCTCCATTTACTAAGTATTCTTGCTTTTTTTCTCGCAGCGGAATACCCGAAGTCTATTATTTTTTTAATTGCTTAACTATCTTAACAAACGCAAAAATAAATTGCAACTCTTTTTAGGGGGTGTATCGAAATTTTCACAAAAGAATTTTTATGGTGCTTATAAGCGGTTTTGTTTATTCTAATTACTTTTCACCTTATTCGGGTAAACGGCTTTGAAAAGAAACGAGCAAGAGCAGGAGAGCGCGGAAAACCTGAAGGAGCTTACATAGACGTAAGT
>CAMAHZ010000069.1 GCA_945834965.1 uncultured Clostridia bacterium
AAAAAAATTGTAAAAGCAGTGAAGAAAAATAAAAATTGTGTGAATTAACACTTTAAGGCGCAAACCTATATTGACTTTGCGCCTTTAATAATATAATATATAGTTCAATTAGAGAGTAAAATATATCGTCCCAACTCGGGCACAAGGCAGGCAAAATATGTTGCGCATCGTAGATTTAAAAAAGGACTACACCGTCGCCGGCGGTGCGGTGCACGCACTCAAAGGTATTTCCGTCAACTTCAGACGCAGTGAATTCGTATCCATTCTCGGTCCTTCCGGTTGCGGCAAAACGACCTTTTTAAACATAATCGGCGGTTTGGATAAATACACTTCCGGTGATTTGCAGATTGAAGGTAAGTCGACCAAGACCTATTCGGACAGGGACTGGGATACCTACCGCAATCACTCGATAGGCTTTATTTTCCAAAGCTATCACCTAATTCCCCACCAGAGCATTTTGCAGAACGTAGAGCTTGCGTTGATGATTGCAGGCATAAGCAAGAGCGAAAGGCGCCAAAGGGCAATAGACGCCCTTGAAAAAGTGGGGCTTAAGGATAAAATCTACAACAAGCCCAACCAGCTTTCAGGCGGTCAGGCGCAGAGAGTTGCGATAGCCCGTGCGCTTATAAACGACCCCGAAATCGTACTTGCAGACGAACCCACGGGTGCGCTCGACTCGGTCACCAGCGTACAGATAATGGAGCTGTTAAAGGAAATTTCCAAGGATAGGTTGGTCGTTATGGTAACGCACAACCCCGAGCTTGCCGAACAGTACTCAACGCGTATCGTAAGGTTAAAGGACGGCGAAGTGGTGGACGATTCCAACCCCTATTCCGACGAAGAAGAGCAGGCTGAACGGGCGGAGCTTTTAGAAAGTGAAAGCCGTGCAGGGCTTGACGAAGCCGTCTGCGCTCAGCCCGAGCAGGAAACTTGCGAGCAGGATATTAACGATAGCGAAAACACCCAAAAAGCTTTAAAGGGCAAAAAGGTAAACAAGGGCAAAAAGCACTCCGCAATGTCGGTTGGTATGGCGTTCGGCTTAAGCTTTAAAAACCTACTTTCAAAGCGCAAGCGTACCGCAATGGTTTCGTTTGCAGGCTCTATCGGCATAATCGGCGTATCTATGGTGCTTGCAATCTCTTCGGGCGTGCAGGGCTATATAACCAATATGGAAAACGATATGCTCTCGGGCTATCCCGTTTCCATAACGCAGTCCGCCTACGACTTTACGTCCCTTATGCAGCTTTCCAAGCCCAAGGTGGAAGTCGATTTAAAGGAGCTTGCGCAGAATAAGAAGGTGTACGTCAACTCACTACTCGACACTCTCGGCACGTTTGCTACGGGTTTTGAAAAGACCAACCACATTTCTGAGGCGTATATCGACTACGTTTCAAAAATTCCTTCAGAGCAGCTCAATTTAATTCAATACGACTACGGCTTTACTATAGCCAACAACCTGTACACCGATTTTACCGTAAGCGACAATCTTGACGACCATATCGAAGGCGGTGCGCAGGGCTATACAAACGAATACGATATGTCGGTCACGGCAATCCGCTCTATGTATTCTCAGGTGTTGCAAAAGGTACCCGAATATAAGCAGTGGGGCAGTATGATTTCTTCCGTTTCCACCTTTGCGGAAATGCCCGACAACTACGAGTACATAACGTCTCAGTACGACGTTATTGCCGCTGAAAAGGACGGCAAGGTGGCTGAAGAGAAGTTGACCGACGAAGAGATAAAGGAGCTGTTTGAGTCTAAAGATACCATGATAATGGTAATATCCAACTATCAAATAGACGATTTAACTCTCGCCCAGTACGGCTACTTTACCGAAGACGAATTCTTGAACTACGCCTATAAGGGCATTGACGAGACGGGTGAAAGTCAAAATACCCACCTTGTCGGCGACGACGGCTTTGGGTACGACAAATTTATAGGCAACGACGCTAAAAAGTTTACCTATTACCCCAACGACTGCGTGTATAACTACGTTGAGTACGTGTCCTATATGACCGACGACGAAGTCAGGGCGCACCCCCAGTACGCGTCGTACGCCGATATGATAATAGCTGCAAGAAATCAAAGCAATACCGTACTTAAACAGTTTATCGACACCGTGGTAGGGCAAATGGTTGACAGCGGTACTATCGACCCGTTGTACGCAGAGTATTTCTCCGACGGTATGTATAAGCAGCTTCGTGTGCCCGACGCAAGCGAAGTCAACAAGGGCTACGTAGCCAACGCCTACACCAACGAATATACTTTAGTAGACAGCAACGGCAAGACGATAAAATTGCCTGCTTTCTCGGACGAAGCGAAAAAAGACGCTTACGAAAAGAAGGTAGATTTGGGCGTAAAGCTTATATTGCAGAAGAAGGAGAGCGTCTCCTACGGCTGTTTAGAGACGGGCTTCTACTACACTAAGGCGCTTACCGACTATATCTTAGAGACCGAAAAGGACAGCGAGATTGTCAACTTTATAAACGGCGGCGACGAGCTTTCCGAAGTGCCTATGTACGTAGATTTCTACTACGTAGACGAAAATAAACAATACGTCTTAAGCTCGGCAAAGAGCGCGATAGAGACGGGCGGCACGATGATGAGCCAGATGATAGGCTCTATGACGGGTACGCCTACGACGGAAACACTTACGGCAAACATCTTCGGCGGCAGTTCCCTGCCCGTAGGTATGTACGTTTACCCCACCGATTTCAACACTAAAAACACGATATGTAAGTATTTAGACGGCTGGAACGATATGTGTTCAAAGGTCGGCGAAGACGGCAAGACGGTAGTAGGTACTGAATACACCTACACCGATTTCAACGGCGAACAACAGACCGTACTATTGACCGAAAAGGATAGAATTGATTATAATGATACCGTGGGACTCATTATCGATATGGTCAACACCATGATTGAGATGATAACCATTGCGCTAATCGTGTTCACGGCGCTCTCGCTCGTAGTGTCTACCGTTATGATAGGTATAATCACCTACGTCTCGGTCGTAGAGCGAGTAAAGGAGATAGGTATTTTAAGGGCGGTCGGTGCAAGGAAGAAGGATATAAAACGCCTGTTCAACGCCGAAACGCTTATTATCGGCTTGGCGGCAGGTGTGTTCGGCATACTCATAACCTACGCACTCTCGCTTATAACTAACATTATAGTTAGTTCGCTTGCAGGCTTCTGGGGAATTGCGGCTCTGCCTTGGTGGCAGGCGCTCATTATGGTGGGCTTAAGCGTAGGGCTTACTCTTATCTCAGGGCTTATCCCTGCGTCTGCTGCGGCAAAGAAAGACCCCGTCGTCGCGCTTAGAACCGAATAATAGCTTATTCGTGTTTAAAACTAACGTTATGCGCATAAAATTTTCGATAATAGGGAAGAATATTTATAATAGGTATTGACTGATATGCGTTACCGTGCTACAATGTTAAGGAACAGAAACCAAGTTTCTATAAGGAGATTTTTATGAAAAAGATTGCAAAAGTTGTTGTGGGATTAACCATGGCGGCTGCCGTTGCGGCAACTGCAGGCGCTATTGCAGGCTGCGGTTCGTCACAGACGGGTGAAGCTTACGGGCTTACCCACGGCGCAGGTTACGTAGGCTATTCCAAAATCGTCGTAAGCGGCGAAAAGGTTAAGGACTTAGTTTTAACCGAAGTTTGCCTTCCTACCGAAGTTACGGCTGCCGAAACCGTTGCTGCGGCAGATAAGGTTACCGGCACTTATGTAAAGCGCGGCAAGGTCTATACGGCAGACTATTATAAGAGCGTAACTGTTGGCTCTACTGCGTTTACTTACGACGAAACTATCCCCGAAGGTTCTCAGGCTTCCATCGGTTACAAGACGTCCGACGGCACGACCCTTCTTAGCTGGCTTTCGTCCGAAGCTAACTGCAAGGCTTATTACGAAGCAGTTACTACTAACGCCGTAAAGGTTACGGTAGGCAGCGAACAAAAGACCGATATAATGAATAAGGCAAGCCTTTCTAAGGAAGAAAACGGCTACTGGACGGTAGAAGGTACTTCTAAGTGGAAGGCTAACCGCGACGCAACTGTTAATTACGTAAAGTCAAACGGCGTTGCAAACCTTACCAAGCTTAAGAAGAATGCAGATACTTCTATCTGGATGGACGGCGAAATCAGCACGGGCGCAACCTGGAACGATTTAAACCCTGCAACTTCCAACGGCTATTTCAGCTATGCAGAGCTTATTATTAAAGCTAACGAGGCTGTAAAGTAATTTAAAATCAAACATTTAAAGTAGGGGGAACCGTTAGTTCGGCTCCCCCGATTGTTTTTCAAAAAGATTGCATTTACCCGCAATATAATATATAATGGTGTTATGAATAAACGATTAACTACGCTCTGTGCATTTTCGCTGTCTGCGGTATTAATAAGCGGCGTGCTTTCGTCCTGCAATATCGGCGAAACGCAAAAAAGCGACAGCTATTTTATGCCCATTGCAAGCTATTCACAATATAAAAGTTCAGGCTCGACCATGGCGGAAGGTTGCGGTCACGTAATGGGTACGGACGCCGTCTTGCGCATTGCGGACGAGAACAATTTTGCCACGGAAGAGAGATATAACGCCTTTTCAAACCTTTGGGAAGAAGTTAAGGGCGTTTTACTTTCGGTGGAAAATTCCGTCAGCGCCACGATAGAAACTTCGTGCATATACAAATTCAATCAGGCAAAGGCAGGGTCAACCGTTGAAATCGACGAGACGGCTTACGAGATTTTAAGCCTTGCCAAGACGGTCTACGAAGAGACGGACGGCTATTTCAACCCTGCCGTATATCAAAGCGTAAGGCTTTTCGGCTTCGGCACGGCTTATTATAAAAAGCCCGATACTATGCCGTCTTACGAGAGTGTGCAGGCGTATAAAACGCTTGCAGACGGCTTTGCGGACTTAACGGTGAGCAAGTCGCAGGATAAGTACTATGCAACCAAGCCGCAGACCACCGTTTCGGTCGACGGCGCCGTTCACAGCCTAATGCTCGATTTGGGCGGTATAGGCAAGGGTTGGTGCGCAGATAAAATAAACAAGCTTATCGACGAAAGCGGCTTTAAATACGGCTATTTAAGCTTAGGCTCTTCCACAATGGCAATCAAGCGCCATAACTCAAGCGACGGCAACAATTATACCTTAAGCGTTCGCGACCCCCGTGCAAACGGCGGTTACGCCAAGTTTGCGGTTAAGGATAGCTGTCTTTCCACGAGCGGCGACTACGAACAGTTTTACGAAGTTGACGGCGTAAGATATTGCCATATAATCGACCCTACAACGGGCAGTCCCATTCAAACGGGCGTTGCGTCCGTGACAATAGTGGGCGGCTCTGCCGCACAGGACGACGCCTTGACTACAGCCCTTTCCGCAATGGGTACGGTTCAGGCGGTGGAATATATCAACGATAGGCTTTCGGACAGGTTTGTGCTTATGCTCGTCTTTGAAGAAGGGCAGGGTAAAATCATCACGAACCGCCCCGACCAAGTAACTATCATAAACGGTGCGTATTCCTTAGGCAATACGGTGGCAGAAGGTAAAATAGTTTTGAATTAAAATGTCTTATAACAAAATCGAACAGGTGAGAAAAACTAAATACTTCCGTCTATGGGATATTTTAATCTACGGTATTATCGCTTTGATAATAGCCGCACTCTTTCTCGTCGTTTTTTTAACTTCCGACAAGTCGCCTACTAACGGCTTTACCATACGGCAGGCGGACAAGGTCGTGTTTACCTACTATTTCGATACCGACAAATACGAATACGCTTTAGCGGACGGCATAATTTCAATCGACGGTCAGGACGATAAGAGCTTGAAATTAACCGTCTACACGGCGGATAAAAGCGGCTATAACAAGGTGGAAGTGGACAAGGTAAATAAGAGCGTAAAGGTAGTGGACGCCGACTGCTCGCTCTTAAAAAAGGACTGCGTGTATACCCCCGCCTTAAAGGACAATTCTTCGGTCATTTCCTGCCTTCCGCACGAGATGTATATCGAACCTTTAATCAAGCGTGTAGACAACCCTTCCGACATTCCTTTAGGTTAAATTTAAAGTAAAATATAAGCCCTGCAAAAGCTCGTTCTTTTGCAGGGCTTAGTCTTTAATTGAGTTTAGCCGTGTTACGCTTTGGCTTCTTCCTTTGCAGGCTCTTCTGCCTTTTTAGGGAAGCGGTCGATAATTATATGCCTGGGGCAAACGGCAACGCACGTCTTGCAACCCGTACACTTAGTATAGTCGAACACGGGCAGGTTATCAACCATAGTAATTGCGCCGTGAGGGCATTTCTTTGCGCACATAGTACAGCCGATACAGCCGACCTTGCAGGCGTTCATAACTTCCTTACCCTTGCACTTAGAAGAGCAGGCAACGTAAACGGGAGCGGAGGCGGGTATTCTTTCGATAATATGTTTAGGGCAAGCCGCAATACAGCCGCCGCAGCTAATGCATATATCGGGGTCAACCCTTGATACGCCGTCCACAACGGAAATGCCGTTATCCGAGCAAGCGCTCACGCAGTCGCCGCAGCCAAGGCAAGCAGACTTGCATACCTTGTTGCCGCCCAAAAGCGAATTGCAGCCAGCGCAGGTGGGATTGCCGCTGTATTCAAACGCGTCAACGGAGTTAAGTCCGCCGTTGCATTTAACCACGGCAACCGTGCGCTCTTCGTCCGAAAGTTCAATGCCCAAAAGCTTAGCAATTTCAGCCTTCTTTTCGGGTGACGTTACGTGGCAGGCGGAAATATCGCCTTCGCCTTTAGCAAGCTTATCTGCAAAGCCTGCGCAACCGCTACAGCCGCAGCCGCCGCAGTTTGCGCCCGCAAGGTTTTCCAAAATCTTAGTCACCTTTTCGTCGACGTCAACCTTGAACACCTTACCGACGATT
>CAMAHZ010000070.1 GCA_945834965.1 uncultured Clostridia bacterium
TTTGAAGGTACGGAAGAAGGCATAGAAGAAGCCGTTATTCTCATTCAAAATACGGGTATCACCATTCCTGCGTTAATCTCTTTCATCGCTTTCAATATGTTGACCATACCTTGCTTTGCGGCTTGCGCAACGGCTAAGGCAGAGCTTCCTAAGGGTAAGTTCAAGTGGACGCTTTTATTCTGGGTGATAACGAGCTTTGCGGTATCTGCTATGATTTACACCATAGGCAGTTGGTGGTGGACGCTCTTTATCTGGCTTGCCGTAATCGCCGTTATCGTAGCTTTTATCGTGTTAAGGAATACGGGCAAGTTCGATATAGTAAAAATAATTAAAAGGCAAAAGGACTAAGATATGGGTGCTGTAGATATAGTTATAATCTGCGTAGTGTCGGCGGCGTTTCTCGCCGCGGTCGGCGTGATTATATATAAAAAGGTTAAAGGCAAAGGCGGCTGCGACTGCGGGTGCGAAAGTTGCCCTCATAATTGTAACTGTAAAAGCAATAAAACAGAGAACAAATAAAATTACACTTGTCAACACTCCTTAAATAAAAAACACGTCAAGGGCTAAAGCTTAAGGCGTGTTTTTTAAATATGAGTGCTACTTCTAAATACTTATTCCTTATTCAATCAACGGCTTGTCGTTGGATTTAATCAACAGCTTTGCTGTTGGATTGCATCGCACGTAAGTGCGGATTGAATCAAGCTTTAGTTTGGATTGCATCACCGTCAGGTGTATTTTTTCGTAATTCACAAATTTACAAAAAACTTATAAATATTATCAATTTTCGTATAATTATTTATTTTACGCCGTACGCTTGCAAAACAGAACGATTATATGTATAATAAAATGGAAATAATATCCTGGGTGGACAAATTAATGATTAAATTATCAAGCAGAATTTCAGAAATATCCCCTTCGATGACCCTTGCAATCTCTGCAAAGGCAAACGAATTGAAGGCGGCAGGCGAAAAGGTCATCTCTTTCGGCGTTGGCGAGCCCGACTTTGCAACCCCTGCACACATCGTTCAGGCGGCTAAAGACGCACTTGACGCAGGCAAGACGAAGTACGTTGCCGCCGCAGGCTTACCCGCACTTAAAAAAGCCGTATGTGAAAAGCTTAAAAAGGACAACAATCTCGACTACGAGCCTTCTCAGATAATTATTTCAAACGGCGCAAAGCACCCCATTTTCAACGCGTTATTCGCAACGATTGAAGAGGGTGACGAAGTGCTTATCCCCAAGCCCTACTGGCTGACCTATCCCGAAGTCGTTAAAAGCTGCGGCGGCGTGCCCGTTTATATCTACGCAACGCCCAGACACGGCTATAAGGTAACCGCCGCTCAGGTAGAGGCGATGATTACCCCTAAAACTAAGATGCTCATTTTCAACAGCCCCTGCAACCCCACGGGCGCGGTCTATACCGAAAGCGAAATCCGTGCCATTGCAGAAGTCTGCTTAAAGCACAACATTATCGTCCTTTCAGACGAAATTTACGAAAAGCTCATCTACGGCGGTGAGAGCCACTTCTCTATCGCGGCGGTATCCCCCGAGATGAAAGAGAATACAATCGTAATCAACGGTTGGTCTAAGTCCTATGCTATGACGGGCTGGCGTATAGGCTACCTTGCCGCACCCAAGCACGTTGCAAAGGCGATTGCGTCTTTCCAAAGCCATTCGACTTCTAACGTAAACACTATGACGCAGTTTGCGGCAATTGCAGCATTAGAAGGCGACCAACAGCCTATGTACGATATGATTAAAGCCTTCGGCGAGCGCAGAGAAGCTATGCTTGCAGAGCTTGAAAATATGAAGGCGTTGGGCTTTGACTATGTCAAGCCCGACGGTGCGTTCTACGTAATGCTCCTTTGCTATAACTTCTACGGCAAGAGCTTTGAAGGCAAGAAGATTGCAGGCAGTATGGATATGTGCGACGCGCTTTTATCTTACGAAAAGGTTGCCGCAACGCCCGGCATATGCTTTGGCGACGACGACGCGATAAGGCTTTCATACGCACTCTCTATGGAAGATATGTTAGAAGGGCTTAGGCGCATAGCGCATTTCGTAACCCTTCTTAAGTGATTGAGCTAAGCGTACTTGACTTGATTAAGAATAGCTATAAAAAAATATTTTTTAAATTTTAAAAAAGGTCTTGAAAATCTCCCGATATATGATAGAATAAATATATAAGAGAATTTTATCTTATTTAAGGAGGATTTCAGATGATAAAAATTATATGCGGTCCCAAGGGTTCGGGCAAGACAAAGCAGATTATTCAGCTTGCTAACTCCAACGCCGCTACGGCAAAGGGCTTAAGCGTTTTCGTTACCGATACCGACAGGTACGTTCACGACGTTATCCGCGACGTAAGATTTGTAAACGTTACGGAATATCACGTTACGGGTGAAGAAGCGCTCTGCGGCTTTGTTATGGGAATAATGGCAGGTAACTACGACATTGAGTACGTTTATTTAGACGGTATTGCACGCATTGCAGGCAAACCGCTTTCAGAGCTTGCCGCCATATTCTATATGCTTGAAAAGATTTCTAACCAAAGCGGAGTGGTTATTACTTTGACGTGCAGTTGCGAAAAGGAGCAATTGCCCGATTTTATCGCAAAGTACTGCTGATAGACTTATGTCAGTTGCGCTGCCGCTTACTATTAAGCGGCAGCGTTTTTACGTGCCCTGCGAAAGTTGATATAATTTTAAAAAATTTAGTATGGCAAACGTGTTGCCGTCGGCAATATAAAGGAGAAAATTATGATATTTATCAGTACGAGAGGCGGAGAAAAGGTTACGGGTGCAGAAGCAATCGTCAAAGGTCTTTCAGACAACGGTGGTCTTTTCGTCCCTGAAAAGTTCCCGCAGGTTTCTAAGGAAGAAATGCAGGAAATGCTCTATATGAACTATCCCGAGCGTGCCGCAACCGTCCTTCATAAATATCTGGACGATTACGACAAGGCAGAGCTTTTAAAAGCTTGTGAAAGCGCGTACGCTAAATTCGAAGGTCCCGACCCTGCGCCCCTTGTAAGGATTGAAGACGGTATATATATTTTAGAGTTATTCCACGGACCTACTTGCGCATTCAAGGATATGGCGCTCACCGTGTTGCCCTATCTTTTAAGAAAGGGCTGCGATATCTGCGGAATTAAGGAACAGATTTTGGTGCTCGTTGCAACTTCGGGCGATACGGGCAAAGCCGCGTTAGAAGGCTTTAAGGACGCAAACGGAATAAAGATTATGGTGTTCTATCCCGACGACGGCGTGTCGTCTATGCAAAAATTGCAGATGTGCACGCAGGAAGGTAAGAACGTAAACGTAGTTGCAGTTAAGGGCAACTTCGACGACTGCCAGACCGCTGTTAAAAATATCTTCAACAGTGCGGAAGACGCGGAAGAGCTTAAAAAGTACAACACCCGTCTTTCAAGCGCCAACTCGATTAACTTCGGCAGGCTTGCACCCCAGATTGCGTACTACTTCTCAGCTTATTTCGACCTTGTAACCGCAGGTCAGATTGAGATGGGTCAGGAAGTTGACTTCTCCGTTCCTACGGGCAACTTCGGCAATATCCTTGCCGCGTACTACGCAAAGCGCATGGGCTTACCCGTAAGAAGGTTGCATTGCGCTTCTAATATGAACAATATCTTGACCGACTTCCTTGCAAAGGGTTGCTACGACGTGCATAGGGAATTCTATAAGACGACTTCTCCTTCGATGGATATACTCGTATCCTCCAACCTTGAAAGGCTTTTATTTGAAGTCTGCGGCAGGGACGAAAAGCTTACGGCAGAGCGTATGAACAAGCTTAAGAGTGAAGGCGTTTACGAGATAACCGAAAAGGAAAGGGCGGCTATTGCCGAGACCTTTGACGGCGGTTTTGCCAACGAGGACGAAGTTGTGGAAACAATTTACGACTTGTTCTGCGATACGGGCTATACGATGGATACCCACACGGGTTGCGCAATGAAGGTCGCTAACGACTGGAAGCGTAAGAATAAGAAGGACGAGACTATGATGGTAGTCGTCTCCACCGCTAACCCCTATAAGTTCCCGCAGGACGTACTTTATGCAGTTACGGGCAACGACGTAAGGGACAGCTTTAAGGGCGTTAAGCGCTTGCACGCGGCAACCGCAATGGCAGTTCCCAAGAGCCTTGCAGGCTTAAAGGACAAGACCGTTCGCTTTAAGACGGTAGTAACTAAGGACAAGATGTTCGACGAAGTTATTAAGTTTGTTAAGTAATAAAAAGTGAATTATACCGCCGTTCGGGGAAAAGTTTAACCGTTCGGCGGTTTTAAATTGAAAGAAAATGGCTAAGGAAGATATTTTAGGTTCGCAAAAGGTTTTAAAGCTCTGTTTTAAAATGGGCTTGCCGTGCGTTATGGCGCAGGTTGTAAACCTTCTTTATAATATTGTAGACAGAATATTTATCGGCAATATGCCAGGCAGCGGCGAATACGCGCTTGCAGGGCTTGGGCTGTGTGCGCCCATACTCACGCTTATTGCCGCTTTTTCGGCTTTCGTTTCGGGCGGCGGCGCGCCGCTTGCGGCAAAATCTTTGGGCGAAGGCGATAAAGAGAAGGCTAAAAGGTTTTTAAATAACGGCTTTGTAATGCTCTGTACGTTTTCAATCGTGTTGGGGCTAACCGCGTTCTTTGCACAAAAGCCGCTGTTATATCTAATCGGCGCAAGCGACAACACTATTTC
This sequence comes from uncultured Clostridia bacterium, assembly GCA_945834965.1. GTDB lineage: Bacteria > Bacillota > Clostridia > Christensenellales > Borkfalkiaceae > Coproplasma. Next base: position 4,707 of record CAMAHZ010000070.1, read on the forward strand.
GTACGCTTCCGACTATCTTTCAATCTATTTGATAGGCACGCTGTTCGTTCAGCTTGCGGTGGGGTTAAATACCTTTTTGACCGCACAGGGCAGAAGCGCAATGGCTATGATTTCGGTTGCGGTTGGCGCTGTATTAAACTTAGGGCTTGACCCGTTGTTTATCTTCGTGTTCGGAATGGGTATTAAGGGGGCGGCGCTTGCAACCGTTATAAGTCAGTCGGTGGCGTGCGCTTTCGTCTTATTAACGCTCGTCGGCAAAAGGTCTACTTTAAAGCTTGATATCAAGTATATGAAGCCCGACTTTAAAATCATAAAAGCGATACTTGCGCTCGGTCTTGCGCCGTTTGTTATGGCGGCAACCGAATCGGTGATAGGCTTCGTGCTTAACGGTAGGTTAAAGTACTGGGGCGACTTGCAGGGCGAAGGGCTTGGCGACAGATACATTTCCGCACTCGCCGTTTTGCAGAGCGTTATGATGTTAATAACCGTACCTATACAGGGCTTTACTCAAGGCGTTACCCCCGTACTATCCTACAACTTCGGTGCAAAAAACAAGGAGCGTTTGAAAAAAGCCTATTTCGTGACCCTGCTCGTATGTTGGGCGTATTGCTCGCTTTCGGCGGTGCTTATGATGGCGTTGCCGCACCCGTTTGGCAGAATGTTCACCTATAAGGAAGAAGTGCTTGCAATCACCGATAAATATCTGCCCGTATTCGTCGCAGGTATGCTTATATTCGGTATTCAGCGTGCGTGCCAAACGACGTTCGTAGCCGTAACCGAAGCAAAAATAAGCCTATTTATAGCCATTTTAAGGAAGATTATTCTGTTGGTGCCGCTTGCCTTTTTACTGCCGCTTGCAATGGGCGTGGGCGGCGTTTACTGGGCGGAATGCGTTGCCGATTTAACGGCGGCTTGCCTGTGCGGAACGATATTCTTCTTCCGCTTTAGGAAGATTTTAAAGGGTATGGATAAGGTTGAAAGTACTGCAGCCTAAACTAAATTGAAACAATTTTAATATTAGGTCTATACAAACGCAAAAAATGGTGGTATAATATTAAAGGTATAATACGACAACCAAATATAAGGGGAAAGATTATGGCTATTGAAAATCAGAGATTTATAACCATGGGCGAGCTTTTATTAAGGCTTTCGCCCCCTAATAACGAAAAAATCCGCACGACCGACGAATTTAAAGTGACCTACGGCGGCGCTGAAGCCAACGTTGCGGCGTCGCTTGCAAACCTTGGGGTAGACAGCTCTTACTTTACCGTCGTACCCGATTCTTCTATCGGCAAGGCGGCAATCCGCTATCTTCGCTCTAACGACGTTCACTGCACCCCCTGCATAAAGGATGCGTCGGGCAGAATGGGTATCTATTTCTTAGAAGAAGGTTTCGGCGTGCGTGCAAGTAAGGTTACCTACGATAGAAAGGATTCCGCATTTTCTACCTACGACTTTTCCACGATAGACTTCAAGGAAAAGTTAAAGGGCTTTACCTGGTTGCACTTAAGCGGCATAACGCCCGCCCTTTCCAAAAACTGCCGCAACCTTATTACGTATGCGCTTAAGGCGGCTAAAGAGCTTGGTATGACCGTTTCTTTCGACTGCAACTACCGCTCTGCGCTATGGGGTTGGCAGGAAGCAAGGGACTGCATAACCGAGTATCTTCCCTACGTAGACGTATTGTTCGGCATAGAGCCCATTAATCTGCCCGGTCCCGACGGAAAAGATTTAAAGGACGGGTTGAGCATGAACCCCACCTATAAAGAGCAGGACAGAGTTTTCAGGGAGTTGCACAAGCGCTATAATTTCAAGGCGATAGGCAGGCACGTCCGCTACGTACATTCGGGCAGCGAAAACAGCTTAAAGGCCTTTTTATGGTACGGCGACGAGACGTACGAGAGTAAGACCTTCCGCTTTTCCATTCTCGACAGAGTAGGCGGCGGTGACGCGTTTGCAAGCGGTATGATTTACGCAATGATGCGTGAAATGAAGCCCGACGATATAGTAAACTTTGCAGTTGCATCTTCGGTTATCAAACACACTATGCACGGCGACTTCAACATCACCGACGACGAAGAGAGCATCATTAAGCTTATGAATCAGGACTACGAAATTAAGAGATAATTTACTAAATATAACGAAAAACGCCGCCGCGCTTAAGTTAAAGCGCGGCGG
>CAMAHZ010000071.1 GCA_945834965.1 uncultured Clostridia bacterium
CTATTATTACCGACGCAAACGAAATTCTCGGCAAAGGCTTCAGGCGGGTGTGACCAATTAGGCATTGAGCCAGGTTTCTTAGTGGGTGCGACCCACGGCGGAGTTTCTTTATTGCCTATTCGCTTGACCAACTCAACACTAGTCAAGCAGGGCGGAATATATTGTTTTCAACGACAAATCGACAAAAGATTACGGGCGGCGCATATGCGCCGCCCGTTTTTCCTTTTATTTAGTTTTTACCAAATTCTTGTTAGTTTGCCGTGGACAACTTGCCTACGTTCTTAAGCCTTACGAAAGGCGTGGTCAGCTTGTTTGCAGCCTCTGCGTCCTTTACGTATTCCCACGTCTTTGACGTGTCAAAGCCCATTTCGGTTTCCCACAGCTCTTTATAATTGCCGTTGGATAACAAGTATTCGTTGGCCGTGGTTACGTCGTAGTCGGAGTTGTATTCACCGAAGGTTGCATAGCACTTTTCGACCGTCATATCCGCCTGAGCCGCGAAGTTACCGACTATACCGGAGCTGTTCTTCTGAGCCGTGGTTACGATATCCCTGTTGTTGCCATAGTAGCCGATACCAAGACTTATCGAACCCCTAATCGCCGTCTTACCTGCGCCGGAGAAACCGCCGATGATACCTGCGCCGCGCACCCTTACCTTGAACACGCCTGCGAAGTAGCAGTTGCTGATTAAAAGGTCGTCCCTAACGTTTCTGTCGTCGCTTCTGCCGACGATACCGCCGCAGTAGTCGTCGCCGCTAAGAGTGAGGTTTACATAGCAATTGCTAATGGTTACGTTGCACCAACCTGAACCGCCGTCGCCTGCCTGAATAAGACCTACTAAACCGCCTGTATACTTGCCCTTGTTGGTTATGTCGATTACCCTTTCGTAATACGTTGCGGTTGCATCGTACTTATCTGCAAGAGTGTATACGCCGTCGTTTAACGTGTAGTACTTACGGAAGCCGAACTTAGTTTCGCTTAAAGTTACGGGGTTGTACTTAGCGTCGGTTATGACTTCTACGTTTTCAATAGTGTTAATAGTCTCTTCGTTACCGTTAGCACAGATGTGACCTACGAGCGCCGCAACTCTCTCGTTTCCGTTTACGGTGATGTTGTGTACCTTAACGTTGTAGATACTGCCGCCGTACATAAGACCTACGATACCCGTCTTTTTAGCCGCGTCCGTTATACTGATATTCTCGAAGCATACGTTTGCGATAGTACCGTTCTTTACGTAGCGGAATATACCGAAGCTTTCGGTCTTATTGTCTGCATTTACAAGCTTAACGTTCTTAATGGTGTGACCCATACCGTCGAAGTAGCCGACGAACTTGTTTGCGCTCGTGTTGATACCGCCGCCGTTGCAATCGATATCAGCCATAAGACGATAGATTACGAAGTTACTGTTATTTGCAAGCATAGCTTCAAAATCAGACTTGGTCATAATGTCCTGAGTGGTTACTTCAAACTTATGCACTTCTGACTTCTGGCTCTTTTCCGTATTTTCAAATACGTAGTATACGTTGTACGCTTCGGAGTTTACCGCCTTGAAGTTGTATTTAAGGTTGGTAGACCTGAATTCTATCTTCTCGCCGCCGGCAATTACTTCGTCTGCGGTGGGTGCGCTTTCGGTTGCGGGCTTAGTCATAACGTACAATGTACCCGTGGGGTTAGTGGGCTGACCGTAGATTGTAAAGCCGTCCTTGTTGAGATAGAAGCCTGCCGTTGACTTAGGCGAACCTTCTACGATTTCGGTTGCAAAGTCTACCTTTGCGCTAGGAGACGCTACGTAAACGTAGTACTGATACGTCTCCGTATTGTCGCCCTGAGTTTTAAGTTCAACGCCGTCCTTTAATGTTACGGTTACCGTAACGCGCCATACGCCGCTGGTGTCGGAGTTGAACAATCTCTTAGCCACGAACGTGCCGTCGCCGTCGCTCGCCGCAAGCTCGTACTTATAAGTTAAATCGTACTTGGAAGCGTCGATAATTCTGCCGCTGTCGCTGGTTGCGTTTGTAACGACGGGGTCAACGATGGTATAGCCTGAATACATATCGACGATTATTGCGTCGTCCACTACGCCTTCTACCTGCACGTCGCCGACCTTATAGGTATTTTTAAGTACGTTTATTTCAAACGTCTTAGTCTTGATTGCAACGTTACCTACGTTAATCGTAGCGGTAAGCGTTACCTTCTTATTGCCTTCGTCCGAGCGCAAAACTTCTACCTTGTTCATATAGCTGCCCGAGATAGAATCGTACACCTTTGCAGATACCTTAAGTACGCTTTCGTCACTCGATTCCCAGTAGATGGGGTAGCCCATCATACGCGCAACTACCAAGAAATCCTGATAGCAGTTTTCCGTTTGAACGGGCAAATATAACATATCGTAGATTGCCTGCGCTGTACCTTCCTGCCTGTTTTGACAAGCAGTTATATCGCTGTAATCCCAGTGACTGTATGCGTCGTAAGAAGTCTTGTTGAGTACACAGCCGTAGGTTGAATTTGCATCCTTCTGCATAAGGATATCGCCTACGTTGATTGAACCGTCCGCATTACGCCATATCTTATGGATATAGTTGTAATAGTCAAGGCAGCCTTCGCCACCCTTAATACCGAGATTGAGTACGGGGAGTTCCTTAAACACTTCGCTTGCAACGGGCTTAGTTGCCATTACAGAGCCGTAATCGCCCTTGTTGGTGTCGTACTCGTTTACGCCGTCTATTTTGTAATAGGTGTTGCCCTTTGCCGACGTAAGCACGCTGTTTACAACCGTGCCCCTGTAGGCGTCGCTGCTTGCAAAGTTGTTGCCGTTGATAATTGAAAGCACGTTTGCTACGTGGTTATAGCTGTACGTTTGACGGGCTAAGTCGATATTCGCACAGCTGTCGGCGTCTTCGTTATAGGAAATCCAACCGAACTTCTCGTTCTTTACTACTCGTGCGTCGCTAATTACGACTTTGTTCATCACCTTATTGCCGTCGTCGTCAACTACTTCGTTGCCTTGGTCGTCCTTAGCAACTTCCATTCTTGCAACGGTAAACGTGCCGTCGTCGTTCTTGATGATTGCAACGTCGTTGAGCTGTTTGCCTTCAGCGTCGTATGCGAAGTATTCTTCGTTGTCTACGCCCGCAGCGTTATTATAGGAAGTAACGTTTTCGCAAATTAAAACGCCGGGGTTAGAGTTATCGGTTACGCCGTGCATACGGTTGTTGAATGCAAGTGAGTTGTATACGAACACTTCGCCTTCCATCTTTGAACCGCCGAGCTTAAAACCGTTGCCGTCGCCGTCACGCGTTTTAAACGAATTCGTGTTGGTCTCTTCTTTAGAATGGTCGAAAGTGGGGAACTTTGAGTTAAAGCTTGCCTGCGTTTCTGCAATATAGCCGTTTTCAAACGCAACGCAGTTGTTTATAATAACTGCACCGATATTACCCGAATCGACCTTAGCGAACAAGTCCCAACCGTCGTCCGAGTTACGGTAAGCAATACAGCCGTCGAATACGTTGCCGTAGCCGACCGTAAGCTTTGCCGCAAAGCCGTCGGCATTTTCGCCGTAGGTCTCGTTATCGTAGTTGTTGTACGCAGTGCAGTTTTTGATAAGGTTATAGCTGGGCCACTGATTTACGTTAGCCTGTGTGCCGTACGCCCTGCCGAGCTGTAAGCCCGTATCGCGGTTATCGTAAAATTCAGAGTTGGAAACTACGTTATAGCTACCGCCTATGTACATACCGTTATCGCCTGCGCCACAGATGTCGATACTGTCCCAAATGAAGTAGTTGCCGTTAATCTGCACGCCACGGTTGTTGCCGTCGAATGCCAAATTGTAAAACTTTAACACCGCCTTTTGGGTGGGGTCTGCATTCTTAATGGTTATAGGGTTGAGATAGTCGCCGCTGTAGCCTATTTGAATACGCTCGTCAAGGTTGTATTCGCCGGGCATAACTAAAACGGTGTCGCCGGGCTGAAGGATAGGGTCGCCCCAATCTACGCCCGAATCGTCGTTAGTATGTTCAAAGTCTAAAAGCTTTCTTATTTGGTAGGGATTTGACTGCGAACCGTCGCCCGTTGCCGCGGCCGTGGGGGATACGTAGTAGGTTTTACCCGTTACCTTCGTAGATACTTCTGCTTCTTCGTCCTTAACGTCGTTTACCGCGCCTTCCCATACGGTTACTTCGCAGGTTGCACTTTTTCCGCAGCAGGTTGCCGTAATCGTCGTTTTACCTGCGCTGACTGCCCTTAACATACCGCCGCTTACGGTTGCAATTTCGGGGTTGCTGCTTTCCCATGTGACGGGCTTATCCTTTAAGCCGTCGGTAAGAGTCGCCCTGATGATTTTACTGCCGTTTGAACCGAGGGAAACCTTGGTTTCGCTGAGCGTTATTGTTCCGCTAACTTCGGTCTGTCCAGTGTCGCCACCTTTATTACAGCCCGCAAAAGATACGGACATACCAACGCCCGTTGCGGCTACCGAACAAAGCAATAACGTCGCTAAAAATTTTTTTGCCTTCATAGCTTATCGTTCCTTATAAATTTTATTTGCCTTATATGGCGCTTTACGCCCAACGGCATTTTCAGCCGTTGGGCGTGCTTTGCGCTTAATATTTACAGGTTATGAAATATCTTGCTTATGCCGCGGGATAGATAATCTCTACGCCGTATACGTTTACGCCGCCGGTTACGGAACCGAAGTAGTACGTGCCGGGTGCGGTTACGGTATAGGTAATCTTGTGAAGCGATGCGCCGTCAAGCTGACCCATTGCGCCGTTGTCAAGCGTTGATGCAACGTCCGTCATAACTTCGCCGTCTCCGTTCATGAACTTTAATTCTCTCGATGCAGAGCCTGAAGACGACATTGCATAAATAACTATGGTTGCTCCCGTCTTAACTTCGATGCCTACCGTACGGTAGTCTACCGAGCCTTCGCCGCCGAGCTTGATTCTCAAGCTAAAGCTCTTATCGTCGTAGGACTTGTTGTTGCCGTCGATTGATACGTTGGACGTAGCGGAAGCGGTTACGAATACTCTGCCGTTATCGCCATTTACTATATCCTTAGCGGCAGTTAAGACGCCCGTACCCTTAATTGCATTGACTTCGGTAGAACCTACGATTACGTTAGCCAACGAACCGGGTGCAGGTTTAGCGGTTACCTTTAAGACTATATCGTCCGAGATAGTTGCGGTCTGCGAACCTGCGGTTATCGTCGCCGTAACGGTCAAGGTATGTTCGCCTACGGCAAATTCCTTGCTTGAAGTAATTTCTTCTGTGCCGACCTTAAGGGTGTATGCGGTTACGCTTGCTTCTGCATTCTCGCCGAGCATTTTAATAACTATTTGGTCCTTGTTAAGGGTGAGCTTGCTCGTTTCGCTTTCAACCTGCGTATTTACCGTTGCCGCCAAAGACGCCTTTATGCCGTAGATACCGTCTACGGGCGATTCAACCGTTACGGTATATGCATCAGACTTGCCGCCGTAGGTTACGGTGATTTCCTTCTTGCCGGGTACGCTCATATCGGGTGAGCTGAAAGTAGCGGTTGCGGTTACGTCCTTAACTTCGGATTCGCAAGTTACCTTGTTTACGACGGTCGCCTTTACGGTGTAGCCCGTGGTATTGAACGTATCGCCAACCTTAAATTTAGCTGAGGTTTCGGGTTCGATAACTTCTACTGCTCCTACTTCTTCTTCGCCGACAAGGGGTACGTTTTGAGCAGAGCTTGCGTCAAGAAGCTGGTCAAGCTGAACGTAGCAGAAGGTCATAGCCGCGTCGCAAGTGATATAGTAGTCGCCTGCGGCGGTTACGCTGAACGTTGCGGTTGCGTGGTCTTTGGAAGGAACTGCAAGCGTGGTGCCGACTTTACCTTCGTAAATATCGCCTGCGGCGTCAACCGTACGGCTTGAATACAACTCAACGCCTCTGGTTGCGTTGTCGCCTAAAGTACCGCCGTTGTTGTATGCGATAACGGTTATCGTACCTGCGCCGTCTGCGTGGACCTTAATATAACGAGCGCAATTCTTTGCGTTTGAAGCGCCGTTTACCTTTAATCTCTTAATAAAATATTTGCCGTTGTATTCTTTATTATGGCTGTCTACCGAACCACCCGTACTTGACTGAACTACGAAACGGTCGTCCTGAAGGGAAACTGCTTCACCTGCCACGAGAGCTGCTTCGTCAGCCGCAGACAGATAGCTGAAGTTCATTGCATAGGACTGAGATACCATAGCGGTACTTGCCGTAATGGTATACTCTACCGTACCTTCTACGTCGCCGTACGTAATTTTAACCGAACGGGTGCCGCTGGTTACGGTATCGAGAACGCCGATGGTTACTTTATCTGCGGCAACGTCGAACTTGTCGCCGTTAGCCCTCGTTGCTTCAAACGTCCAGTCGGTCATAGAGTTGACGGCGTTCTGTGCCTGAGTCGTAGTACCGCTCTTAAGCGCAACGCCCGTTACGGGGTTGGAAATAGATATGGTGATTTCGCCTTCCTTGCTTACTTTATTGCCTGCCGCATTCTTTGCGTCCTTAAGCTCGGCAACTACGACGTAGTCTGCATCGTCCTTAAGGTTGGTCCAGGTATTAACTAAAGTAAGACCGTTGAGATATAAGCTCAATTCGTAGTTAGCTGCGGGAACTTCGCCAACCTTGTTACCCCTATTTACAAGGTAAACCTTAATTGCCGACTTGTCGATATCGTGCGAGGTCTTAGTTGAAGAAAGAGTAACCGATTCTTCTATACCTTCGATTACAAGACCCGTAACGCCGTCGGGGACTACAAAACCCGTTGCGGGGGGCGTTATTTCTCTCGTATAACCGCAAGTGTTGCAGTTTGCATCCTGGTCGTTGTCATAGACG
>CAMAHZ010000072.1 GCA_945834965.1 uncultured Clostridia bacterium
CGATTTACTGTAAAATATATTCGTGGTAGAATTAATTTTACCTACGAAGGAAGAATATGAAAAAGAAAGAAGTTGAAAAATACGATTTTTCGCGCAAGCCCAAAAGGGCGAGTGCGTTATGGATGTGGATTGCCAGAACGTTCGTAATTTCGTACAGAATGCGCGGCATTAAGGCGGAGATAAATAGGGTCAATATGGACGGGTTAAAGCCGCCCTATCTGTTGCTTGCAACCCACGCAAGCGAGATGGATTTCTGCCTTGAATACAAGGCGATTTTGCCCTATAAAAGAGTAAACAACGTCGTGGCAATCGACGCGATAAGGGATATCGGCGATTGGCTTATGCGCACTTTAGGTTGCATTTCAAAGCGCAAATTCGTAAGGGATTACGACCTTATCCGCAATATGCGCCATTGCGTAAAAAACTACGGCGACATAGTCTGCATCTATCCCGAAGCGAGATATTCCTTAGACGGCTGTGCGTCTTTCGTTCCGCCGTCGGTTGGCAAGCTGTGTAAGCTTTTGGGCATACCCGTCGTCGTTTTGAATATGCAGGGCACTTATATCATAGGTCCGCAGTGGAACAAGACGAGACAGCCCTGCCCCCAAAGAGCTACGATTGAACAAATCGTTACGGCGGACGAAGTAAAAACGCTCTCCGCCGACGTCATTAACGATAGAATTTTAAAGGCGTTTGAAAGGGACGACTTTAAATATCAGTTTGAAAACGGCATAGAGAACAACTACGAAAACCGTGCGCACGGCTTGCACAGCATACTCTATCAATGCCCGCACTGCAAAAAGGAATTTGAAATGTACTCGGAAGGCACTCGCCTTTGGTGCAATAGCTGCGGCAAGAGCTGGCAGATGACGAATTTAGGCAGACTCAAGGCGGAAGAAGGCGAAACGGAATTCGAGCATATTCCCGACTGGTTCAAGTGGGAAAGGGAGAACGTAAAAGCGGAAGTCCGTTCGGGTAAATACCGCTACGAAGGCGAAGTGGAAGTGCACACCTTACCCAACGCAAAGGCGTTTGAACACCACGGCAAGGGAAAGCTCGTTCAGACTGCGGACGGCACGATTTTAGAAGGCAATATCTACGGCAAGCCCACCCGTATAGAGTGGAAGGCGGCAGAGCTTGAAAGCGTGCACGTTGAGTACGACTATCCCTTCTTTAAAAGGTGGAAGAACCGTCATCACTTCTTGGGCGACTGCGTGGATATATCGACTAACGACGACAGCTTTTGGCTGCACCCTGCAACTCAGCGCGACCAGCTGACTAAGCTTTCTATTGCTACCGAAGAGATTCACTTTTTAGCGCTTGAGAAACTTAAGCAGGACAAAGAATAATTCTATGGTAACTTTCGATAACGGGCAGATAAAAAAAGATATTGCAAGGGTAAAAGAACTATCTAATGCGGCTATTTGCGTATTAGGTCTTACCTTGTGCATAGAAATCGCGGTTGCCTGTTTGACTGCGAATATTGAAGAGCATTTGGGCATAACTATTGCCCTTATCGCCGCGCAAGGCGTGGGGCTTTTAGCGGTTGCCGTTCTCTTCGTCTTTAAAATTTTCGCAGAAAAAGGCGTTAAGCAAGGTTTGATAACAACGCTTGCGACAGCTTTAGAAGAGCGTGCCGACCTGCTTTCAGGCGATAGCGAAATTGCGTTAGTTGCCACATATTCGGGAGATAAACTCACTTTAAGCAGGCAAAATTCCTTTAAAGAAGTGACCTTTGATTTGTCGGGTATCAAGCCGCTACGCAAAATATATTCAAGTTTTGGAACTTATATCGTCGAATATTTGCAAGGGTATTACGCTGAAAATATCGGGCAAGGCTATCAAAGCGTTACGATAACCGACGGTATGGGGAAAAATCCTTTGGTTATAGAATTAGTCAAAGACGGTAAGCCTTGCAAAAAGACGGAAAATAATTACTTTATTAAAAAGGGACTTATAAAATGACCGACTTATCTTCGCCGCAGATACAGGCGACCTTTAAAAGCAACAGATACGCAACCCTTTTGACCAACGCGGTTATGGCGGTACTCGCTCTGCTTGCGGCAGGGCTCGCCGCTTGGGTTGCAGTCGAAAAAACGAGATTAAAGCTGACTGACTGGTCGGTGTGGGTGTTCGTCGCCCTGCTCGGCGTTATTGCGCTGTTGTTTCTCTTTATAATCGTGTGGGAAGTCTTTTTAAAAAGACCGTACCGCCGCGTAGTTCACCGCTATATAGCCGATAATTTTAACGAGCATTTAAGCCTTTTAAAAAGGGGCGGCGCCGCCGAGTTCGAGCTCGTTCTCGCAGGCGATAAGCTCACGCTTTTCAGGCAGGGCGGCGAAGAGTACGTTCAATTCGATTTAGCGGATATAAAGCGCTATCCCACCGTATGCAGTTATGCCGAAGGGCTCGTTAAAAGGTATCTAATCGACTATTACCTTCTAAACGGCGAAAGTCTGGGAATAACTTCCGTAACCTTTATTGACAAGGTGCATGGTAGGGGCAGGGTTAAAACGCTTATTTCAAAGGATAAAAAGGCAAAACCTTTAACGCAGAGCTTTTTTATTTCAAGCGGAATGATAGTAAAGATTTAAAAAATTTCATTAACGATAAACGCCGCCGACGGAAAATCCGTCGGCGGCGTTACCTTATCTCGGGTACTGCCCCGCAATTAAGAGTTAAATTTTTTATGGAATTCGGCGAGTTCGTCCAAGTCTAATTCCATATGTTGCAGCGCACCCGTACATTCGTTAGCGCTTGCCGTGTGGTCTAAACAGTCGTCAATGCTCTTTTTGCTATTTCTCTTTCCCATACAAAAAGTGTGGGCAAAATTTTAAAAATTATACGGGGCGCAGGCTTGTTAAGCACAATTATTATTCGGCGTACAGCGTAAGTCCGTTTTCGCCGCAGTCCAAAACCAAAGTGGTGTCAGCTTTAGGGTTGTTCTCAATAATATACCTTGCAATGGGCGTTTCGGCGTACTTTTGCAGATATCTCTTTAAAGGTCTTGCACCGTAGATATTGTCGCTGCCGTTTTCCGCAATATAAACTTTTGCGGCGTCGGTCACCTTAAGGTTAAGGTTTTCGTTTTTTAATCTTTCGCCAAGGCGCTCTAAAAGCAATTCCACTATGCCCTTCATATTGTCGGCGGTCAAGGGCTTGAATATGATAATCTCGTCCAACCTGTTCAAAAATTCAGGGCGGAAGGACTGCTTTAAAAGCGCGCCAACACGCTCTTTTGCTTCCTTTGTGATTTCACCGTTATCTATTCCGTCTATAATATCTGCCGAGCCCAAGTTGCTCGTTAAGATGATTATCGTGTTTTTAAAGTCCACCGTGCGCCCCTGCGAATCGGTTACCCTGCCGTCGTCAAGTATTTGCAACAAAATGTTGAAAACGTCGGGGTGCGCCTTTTCAATCTCGTCGAAGAGCACGATAGAGTAGGGCTTTCTGCGGACGGCTTCGGTAAGCGTGCCGCCTTCTTCATAGCCTACGTATCCCGGGGGCGCGCCTACCAAACGGGATACGGAAAACTTTTCCATATATTCCGACATATCTATCCTGACGATATTCTTTTCGTCGTCGAATAAATTTTCGGCAAGCGACTTCGCAAGCTCGGTCTTGCCCACGCCGGTAGGACCTAAGAACAGGAACGAGCCTATCGGTCTTGCAGGGTCGGAAATGCCTGCCCTTGCCCTAAGTATCGCTTCGGAAACCTTAGTCACGGCTTCGTTCTGACCTATAACACGCTTGTGCAAATCGTCGGCAAGGTGCAAAATCTTCTGCCTTTCGCCTTCCTTTAATTTGGCTACGGGTATGCCCGTCCAACGCGAAACTATCCTGTTTATCTGTTCTTCGTTTACTTCGTCCTGAAGTAGCTCTCCGCTCTGCTTTGCCTTTAAGCTCTCAAGTTCCTTTTCCAAAGCGGGCAACTCGCCGTATCTCAGCCTTGCCGCCTTTTCCAAATCGCCTGAATTAGTTGCGCTGTCAATCTCGCCGCGCGTCTCGTCAATGCGCTCTTTCAACTGCTTTTCTCTGTCGATATTCGCCTTTTCGTCGTCCCATTGAGTTTTTAGCGCGGCAAACTGTTCCTTGCAGTCTGCAAGCTCTTTTTTAAGTGCGTCTAACCGAGCCTGAGAGATGTTGTCCTTTTCCTTAGAGAGCGCCTTTTCTTCGATTTCAAGCTGAATAATTTTTCTGTTTAAGGCGTCCATATCCGACGGCATAGAGTCGATTTCCGTCCTTAGCATAGCCGCCGCTTCGTCCACAAGGTCAATCGCCTTATCGGGCAAAAAACGGTCGGTAATATACCTGTTCGAAAGGGTTGCCGCCGCAACTAAAGCGTCGTCGTGTATGCGCACGCCGTGAAATATTTCAAACCTTTCCTTTAAGCCCCTTAAGATGGAAATGGTGTCCTCTACGGTGGGTTCGTTTACGGTCACGGGCTGAAAACGCCTTGCAAGGGCGGCATCCTTTTCAACGTATTTTCTGTACTCGTCCAAGGTCGTCGCGCCTATGCAGTGCAGTTCGCCGCGCGCAAGCATAGGCTTTAAAAGATTGCCTGCGTCCATAGCGCCGTCGCTCTTGCCTGCGCCGACAATCGTGTGCAGTTCGTCGATAAACAAAATTATTCTGCCTTCCGATTTAGATACTTCGGAGAGAACCGCCTTTAATCTCTCTTCAAACTCGCCGCGGTATTTTGCGCCCGCAACCAGCGCACCCATATCAAGCGCAAACAGCGTTTTATCCTTAAGCCCTTCGGGTACGTCGCCCTTAATTATACGCTGAGCAAGCCCTTCCGCAATCGCCGTCTTGCCCACGCCCGGCTCGCCTATCAAAACGGGGTTGTTTTTAGTTTTACGGGATAGAATTCTAATAACGTTTCTAATCTCTTCATCTCTGCCGATAACGGGTTCAAGCTTGTGCTTTCTTGCGGCGGCGGTCAAATCACTGCCGTACTTTTCAAGCGCTTCGTAGGTGTCTTCGGGGTTATCCGTCTTAACGGAAGTGTTGCCCCTGACCTTTTTAAGCTCTACTAAAAACGCTTGCTTAGTCACGCTAAATCGCTCGAAAAGCTTTTTTATAGCGTCGCCGCCGTTGTCCATAAGGCTTATAAATAAGTGTTCGACGGAGACGTAGTCGTCCTTCATCGAAGCGGCAAGCTTTTCAGCCGAAGTGAAAACCTTGTTCACTTCGCCCGAGATGTACACGCCGCTTTGACCGAACACTTTGGGCAGTCTGTCAATCTCGTCTTCGCAGGCGCTCTTAAGCCCGTCGGCGTCAATTCCCGAACGGGTTAGCATGCGGAATATCAGTCCGTCGCTTGATAAAAGAGCGTATAAAAGATGCACGCCCATAAGTTGACCGTTGCCGTGACTGTCGGCAACGCTCTCGGCGTCGTTTAACGCCTGTAAACTGTTTTTCGTATACTTTTCAGCGTCCATAAGTATTACTGATACCTCCTTGCAAAATCTTTTGTTACTAAAATTATAAAGCTAATTTAACCGTTTTAAACGCAATCAAAAAAATTTTTCCCCGCTAAAAAGGCTTTGCTCTGTCCGTTTACTTTGGTAAATTAAAATGTTAAAAAATGTATTGATTTTATATTACAAATGGTGTAGAATGATATTCGTATTCGGCACGTGTTGCCGTTTACCTAAGAAAAATTTATATGGACGGAAAATGATTTATGAAACTTATGATTGTAGGCGGTACGGGGCTTTTAGGTCACGAAGCCGCTAACGTGGCGTTAGAAAGGGGGTACGAAGTAACTTCGCTCGCCATACCCGACGTGCCTATGGACGGTTGGTATCCCGAACAGATAAAAAGAATTGAAGGCGACGTGTTCGAGCTTACTCAAAAAGAGCTTGCAGAAATTTTTGAAGGCTACGACGCAATGATTTACGCAGTAGGTCCCGACGACAGAATTACCCCTGCCGAGCCTGCGTATGAGTTTTTCAAGCTTAGGCTTGTCGACCATTGCGCAAAGGTGTTCCGTGCGGCAAGGGACGCAGGCATTAAAAAGGCGGCTGTATGCAGCTCGTACTTTCTGTACTTCGACAGGAAGTTCCCCGAAAAGAAGCTCGCGGAAATTCACCCCTATATCCGCGTAAGAAAGGAACAGGCGGAAGTTTTGTTAAGGGAAGCGGTAGAAGAAAGGGACGGCTTGCCCAAGCTTGACGTGTGCATAATGGAACTGCCCTACATCTTCGGCACCTGCCCCCACAGACAGCCGTTATGGCGTGCCGTGTTCTTGGATAATTTCGTAAACGGCAAAAAGACGATTATGTTCCCCAAGGGCGGCTCGGTTATGACGACTACAAGGCACATAGGCGAAGCGCTCGTCGGCGCAATAGAGTACGGCAAGGGCGGCGCAAGCTACGCAATCGGCGACGAAAATCACGACTTTAATTGGATGCTCGACAATATGCTTATCGGCATACAGGGCAAGCCCAGAAAGATATGGAATCCGCCCCGCAAGCTGTGCGCAATGGGGGCAAATATGATGGCTAAGTCGGATAGGAAAAAGGGGCTTTATCACGGGCTTGACTACAAGCACGTTATGCTCGATATCCAGACCGATTACTTCTACTACCCCGAAGAAGAAATTGCCGCAACCTACGAAGAGTTGCACATCGGCCGCGGCGGAGTGGAAG
>CAMAHZ010000073.1 GCA_945834965.1 uncultured Clostridia bacterium
AAAACGGAACCGAGACAAAAATCTCAATTCCGTTTTTGGCGCAGAGAGAGGGATTTGAACCCCCGGATAGTTGCCCATCAACGGTTTTCAAGACCGCCGCGTTCGACCACTCCGCCATCTCTGCGTAAGATTATTAAATTTAGTTAGGCAAGAAATTTTGCTTTGGGTTAATCTAAAGTTAACCGCAAAGGCAAAATTAAACGGTTTGACGCGATTGCGCCTAACGGCGAACAATCGCTATTGCGTCGCTTACGCTCCTACAAGACCCGCCGCGTTCGCCCCGTTGTTTACAACGGCACGAAGTACCACTCCGCCATCTCTTCGTCGCCACAAACTTCGCTTTAACGCCTTTGAAAAATCAAAAGCGAACTTTGCTTCGTTGTGTCTCCTTTTCCCACAAAATCTTTGCAAGCAAATCTTTTGCGGGAACCCTGTTAAGTTTAATCGAGCAAGAAATTTTGCTTTGGGTTAATCTAAAGCTAACCGCAAAGGCAAAATTAAACGGTTTGACGCAATCGCGCGTACCGCGAACAATCGCTATTGCGGCGCTTACGCGCCTACAAGACCCGCCGCGTTCGCCCCGTTGTTTACAACGGCACGAAGTACCACTCCGCCATCTCTTCGTCGCCACAAACTTCGCTTTAACGCCTTTGAAAAATCAAAGGCAAATTTTGCTTCGTTGTGTCTTCTCTTCCCACAAAATCTTTGCAAGCAAATCTTTTGCGGAAACCCTATTGACCAAGATTACTCAAACATTTTAACAAAACGCCGACAAGTTGTCAACGCTTTTGTTTGTACGGCGGAAATAAAAATTATAAAAAAATTTGCTCAAACCCTTGACATTTAAATATGAATAAATTATCATATGAATAGTAATTCATAACATAGGGAGTGTACAACGGTGAGCGATAGTGAAAACGAAAAGCTACAGCACGAAGAACGGGTGCGTTTAGCGCTTAAAAATATGCCTAAGGAAGAGGACGTGGAAGAGATAGCCAGCCGCTTTAAGGCGCTTAGCGAGCCTTCCCGTTTAAAAATACTGTTCGTATTATCCTGCGGTGAGCTGTGTGTAGAGCATATAACGTCCGCCGTCGGGGGCAATCAAAGTGCGGTGTCGCATCAGCTTAAGACTATGCGAGACCACCGCATAGTCAAGTGCCAAAGGCGGGGTAAGCAGGTTATTTATTCCATTGCGGACGGACATATTCTGGCGATGATAGAACTTGCAAAGGAGCATTTGAACTGTGATTGATAAGATAATAAAAATTCAAGGGCTGGACTGTGCCAACTGCGCAAGAGAGCTTGAAGAAGAGATTGAAAAAATAGAAGGCGTAGAAAAGGCTTGCGTAGATTTTATGGCGAGCAAGGTGATTTTATCGTGCGAAGAGAGCGCGGTAGACGCCGTAGTTTACTGCTGTAACCACTTTGAAGAAGTTACGGTCGTAGAAGAGCAAATTGCGGAAGCCGAAGTTTTCAGGGGCGGCAAGCGCATTAAAATCGCCAACCTTTGCTGTGCCAACTGCGCAAGAGAGCTTGAAGAAGAGCTAAACGGCTTAAACGGCGTTT
This sequence comes from uncultured Clostridia bacterium, assembly GCA_945834965.1. GTDB lineage: Bacteria > Bacillota > Clostridia > Christensenellales > Borkfalkiaceae > Coproplasma. The sequence continues at coordinate 1,567 of CAMAHZ010000073.1, forward strand.
CGGCAACCGTCGACTTTATGAATATGACCGTAATCTTAAACGCTAAAGATAAGTCGGCGCACGATAAGGCAATCCACCATATAACCCACTTTGAGAACGTTAAAATCGTAGACGGCAAGCCCGAGCGCAAGGGCGTACTTAAGGAAAATCTCGTAGACGTTATTGCGGTTATAATCTCGGCAGTCTTCTTTATCCCTGCGCTCGTTTTAGACCTTTTGGCGTTCGGCGGTTGGGTCAAGTATTTAGACTACGCCTTATACGGCGTTGCATTTATTGCCGCAGGCTATATCGTGTTATGGAACACGGTGCGTAATATTGCAAAGGGCAAAATCTTTGACGAAAACTTTTTAATGGCAATTGCGTCAATCGGCGCAATCGTTTTAGGCGTTACGACGGGCGACGGGCTGTTTGAAGGCGTTGCGGTTATGCTTTTATACCGCGTGGGCGAGCTGTTGCAGGGCATTGCGGTTGGTGCGTCCCGTCAATCGATAACCAAGCTTATGGATTTAAAGAGCGATACTGCAACCCTTATTAAAGACGGCGAGCAGACAATCGTCTCCCCCGAAAGCTTGCTTATCGGCGACACAATAATGATTAAGGCAGGCGAAAAGGTGCCGGTAGACTGCCGCGTACTTGAAGGGCAATCTACGCTCGATATGAAGAGCCTTAACGGCGAAGCGATACCCAAAGAAGTCAAGGTTGGGGACGAAGTGCTGTCGGGCGCAATCAACGTTTCGGGTGTAATCGTAGCGGAAGTTATAAGGGAATATAAGAACTCTGCCGTTGCAAAGATTTTAGAGCTTGTGGAAAATTCCACCGCTAAAAAGGCAAAGCCCGAAAAGTTTATATCTAAATTTGCAAAATACTACACCCCTGCGGTGGTGGTAGCCGCTCTTTTAGTTGCGGCGTTAGTTCCCACGATAATCTGTGCGGCAGGCGGTGCGTTTATCTGGGCGACCTATAAGGACTGGATATACAAAGCCCTGTCCTTCCTTGTAATTTCCTGCCCTTGCGCACTCGTAATTTCCGTGCCGCTCGCCTACTTCGGCGGTATCGGCAGGTGTGCAAAGTCGGGCATTTTGGTAAAGGGGTCTACGGGTATAGACGCTATTTGCGCCGCAGTCGTCGCCGCGTTTGATAAGACGGGTACTTTGACCGAAGGCGTGTTCGCAGTTAAATCTTCTTCAAGCGAAGAAGCGTTAAAGCTTGCCGCCGCGGCGGAAAAATTCTCTTCCCACCCCATAGCCGCCGCGTTTAACGACGTGGAAACGCCCTATCTCGTGACGGGCGCGAAAGAGATTGCAGGCAGGGGCGTTAGCTGTGAGTGCGACGGCAAAACCCTTCTGTGCGGCAACGCCGCCCTGCTAAACGAAAACGGCGTTTCATTCACCCCCGTTCAAAGCGTGTCGACCACCGTATACGTTGCGTTAGACGGCGAATACGTCGGGGTTATCGAGATTGACGACAGGGTAAAGGACGGCGCAAAGGACGCGCTTGCCGCCCTTAAAAAGACGGGTGTTAAGGGCGTTTATATGCTTACGGGTGACAATGCGGCAAGGGCTAACGAAGTTGCCGAAAGTCTGGGCTTAGACGGCGTTTATGCGTCGCTATTGCCCGACGAAAAGCTTGCGACTGCTGAAGAGCTAAAAAAGCAAGGCGGACTTATATACGTCGGCGACGGCATCAACGACGCACCCGTTATGACTGCGGCAGACTGTGCCGTGTCGATGGGGCAGGTGGGCAGCGACGCCGCAATCGAGGCGAGCGATTTCGTACTCGTATCCGACGACCTATCCAAACTCGCCGAAACGAGAAGAATTGCAAAGGGTACGCGAAATATCGTGTTCCAGAATATTATAGGTTCGCTTATTGTGAAGTTTGCGGTTATGGCGCTAAGCATTGCAATTCCTGCGTTCCCTTTAATCATTTCAATCTTTGCGGACGTAGGCGTAATGCTGTTGGCGGTAGTCAACTCCCTGCGCACTGCGTTAATAAAGTAACAATATAATTATTTACCCCTTGTGCATAAGTTGCGCAAGGGGTTTGCTATTGACAGGCTTTTTAGCTTGTGTTAAAATTATTTACGATTACGGGTGAGAATTGCCCGTTTCAAGGGGAAAATTATGAAGTACGTATTAGCCCTTGACCAGGGTACGACAAGCACGAGAGCAATAGTCATTGACGGCAACGGGCATATAGCTGGCAAGGCTCAGCAGGAATTTAAGCAAATCTACCCTGCACCCGGGTGGGTAGAGCACGACCCCACCGATATAATCGGCACTTCCGTCGGCGTTATTGCAGAAGCGCTGATAAGGGCTAACGTCGTTATAGAAGATATTCTGGCAATCGGCATAACCAACCAGCGTGAAACGACAATCGTCTGGGATAAAAGGACGGGTGCGCCCGTGTGCAACGCTATCGTGTGGCAGTGCCGAAGAACCGCCGACTATGCCGAACAGCTTAAAAGAGACGGGCTTTCCGACCTGATTTATTCAAAGACGGGGTTAGTTCCCGACGCATACTTTTCCGCAACTAAAATCAAGTGGATTTTAGATAACGTAGAAGGCGCAAGGAAGAGAGCGGAAAACGGTGAGCTGTTGTTCGGTACGGTAGATACTTACCTTATGTGGCGACTTTCACGTGGGAAGATTTTTGCAACCGACTACACCAACGCATCGAGAATGATGCTGTTTAACATACATACCCTAAGTTGGGACGACGACTTGTTAAGGTTGTTCAATATTCCCCGTTGTATGCTCCCCGAAGTTAAGCCTTCCTGCGGACTTTTCGGGTACACCGACAAGCAGGTGCTCGGCGGCGAAGTGCCTATCTGCGGCGTTGCCGGCGACCAACAGGCGGCGCTGTTCGGGCAGTTGTGCGTAAACGAAGGCGACGTTAAAAACACCTACGGCACGGGTTGCTTTCTGCTTATGAACACGGGCGCGAAAGCCGTACAGAGCAATAACGGGCTGGTGACCACTTTGGGCGCGTCGGCAGGCGGCAGACCGCCTTACGTTTTAGAAGGCTCGGTGTTCGTCGGCGGTGCGGTCGTTCAATGGCTTAGGGACGAACTCGGTTTAATAGGCTCTGCCGCAGAGAGCGAAGAGTGGGCTAACAAGGTCAAAGATAATGGCGGAGTGTACGTCGTGCCTGCGTTTACGGGCTTAGGTGCGCCCTACTGGGATAGTGCGGCTCGTGGGTTAATCTGCGGCGTTACGCGCGGTACGGGCAAGGCGCATATAGTGCGTGCGGCGTTGGAGTCGGTGGCGTATCAATCTGCCGACCTTGTCTATGCAATGCAAAAAGACTCAGGAATTAAAGTCAATTGCTTAAGGGTAGACGGCGGTGCGTCCGCAAACGACTTCTTAATGCAGTTTCAGGCGGATATATTAGGGGCTAAAATACAAAGACCGAAGATTACGGAATCAACCGCACTCGGTGCGGCGTACCTTGCAGGGCTTTATAGCGGCGTTTGGTCAAGCCTTGCCGAGCTTGAAAATCAGCGTATGTGCGAAAGGGAATTTTTGCCCGATAACGACGTGGAAAAAAGGCGTAAAAGGCTTTCAGGTTGGGCGGACGCGGTCAAAAGGGCAAGGCTGTAAATTGCGTTGGTCAGCGCATATATGGCGGTTAATCACACAAAATATAAGTAATAAAGCAAAGTTTGGTGAAATATGTACGATTGTATAATTATCGGTACGGGTGCGGCGGGCGTCTCTGCGGCTCTCACCCTAAAGGCGTTAAAAGTCAATTTTCTCTTGTTGGGGGATAAAAAGCTCTCTCGCAAAATTCGTAGCGCCGAAAAAATTAAAAACTATCCCGGTTTAATAGGCGTTTCGGGCGAAGAGATGAGCAAGGTGTTTTTGACCCAGCTTGCCGACGCCGAAATCGAAATTACTCAAGGAAAGGCTAACGGCGTCTATCCTATGGGTGATAGCTTTAGCGTAATGTGCGGTCAGGTGACGTACGAAGGCAGAACGATTATTTTGGCGACGGGCGTTGAGACTATTAAACCCGTTAAGGGCGAGACGGAATTTCTCGGCAGGGGCGTAAGCTACTGCGCCGTGTGCGACGGCTTTTTATATAAGGATAAGACTATCGCCGTCTATTGCGAAGGTGAAGAAGAGATTAAAGAAGTGCTTTTGCTCTCTCAATACGCTTCAAAGGTCTATCTTTTCTGCCCCGAAAAGGTCAAGGTGGACGCGCCCAACGTAGAACGGGTAGGGGCGGTGATTAAGCAAATAAAGGGCGATATGCGCACTCGTGCAGTCGTGGGCGTGCAGGGCGAATGGGCGGTGGACGGCGTGTTTATGCTTAAGCAGTCTTTCGGTGCGGATACGCTCGTGTACGGGCTTAAAACGGAAGACGGCGCCATCGTGACGGATAAAAATCAAGGAACAAATCTTGCAGGCGTGTTTGCCGCAGGCGACTGCACGGGCAGACCCTTTCAATACGCAAAAGCCGTGGGTGAAGGCAACGTGTGCGCCTATTCGGTCAACGCCTATTTAAAGAGCGGTAAGGGCGTGTGAGAGAATTTAGCGGTGGGGAAAGGTTTGCATATTGTTAGTATTTTTCATTTTTTTGTCAATGCAAAACAAATAGAAAAATAATATTTATTTAGAAAAAATTGTCTCAAAATGAGTTGACATAAAAAAATGGATTTGCTATAATCAACAAGCATTGAGTTGTGTGTGACCTGCTTCGCTTCGGTATTATCAATGCGGGTGTAGTTCACCGGTAGAACACTAGCCTTCCAAGCTGGTTGAGTGGGTTCGACTCCCATCACCCGCTCCACTAAACTTAAAAGGCTTGGCGTGCACTTATCTTTTTTGCGCCTGTAGCTCAGCAGGATAGAGCAACGGCCTTCTAAGCCGTGTGTCGGGGGTTCGAGTCTCTCCAGGCGCACCATATGGCGGGCGTAGCTCACTTGGTAGAGCGCCAGATTGTGGCTCTGGAGGTAGCAAGTTCGAAACTTGTCGCCCGCCCCATTAATTTTTTGGGGTATCGCCAAGCGGTAAGGCACGGGATTTTGATTCCCGCATTCGTTGGTTCAAATCCAGCT
>CAMAHZ010000074.1 GCA_945834965.1 uncultured Clostridia bacterium
TGGGTATGTATAGACAAAACCACCCCCATATCTAATTGTTCTAAGCGAAAAATTCTTTGATAAACCTGCGGTAGTCCTTTTGCTGTGCGTCCTTGCACAGCTTCAAGAACTCCCACAACTTTCTCTTTGAATTTTTCAGCTTATAACCGCAAAGCGTCTTGAATAGAAGATTTTTTGTCAACTGTCAAGGCGAGTGGTTGCAGGCGTACACGGACGTACGGCAAGACCGCTCAACGCAGACAGGGGCAAAAAGCTTCATTCAAGAAATTAGAGCTGATGGTGGTTTTGTCTATGAAATTGCCAAACTATAACTTTTTGGCAAAACGCCTTTGGGGGTTAGTTGATGAAAAAGAAATTTCTTGCCTGTGCCGTACTTGCGGCAACGCTTTCGGTTACCGCGTTTTGCGGCTGCTCTCAACCAAAGGGTATCGTGTCTATTGAAAAGACCGACAGCGTAGGGCTAATCGATTACTACACCATAAGCTATTCCGACGGCACCACGTCTACGTTTACCGTAACGAACGGTAAGGACGGAAAGGACGGGCAAGACGCGCCTGCGCTCACCGTAGACGACGTGTACGAGTTCTATAGGCAGACCAACCCCGATATAAGCAAGGAAGAGTTCGTAGAGCAATTTTTATTGTTAGACGGCGGCGAATCGCAATCGAATTTAAACGCCGTTTCGTCAATGCTCTGCAGCGGACTAAAAATTTATACCTTTTTTAACGTAAATAACGCTTGGAACGGCACTTCCGAAAGCTACAGCTTGGGTAGCGGCGTAATCTACAGAATAGACGAAGATTATTCCTATATCTTAACCAACTACCACGTAGTGTACGATGCCGACGACGTCAGCGCGGATAAAATTACCGACAAGATTTACGCCTATATGTACGGAAGTGAGTACGCACCTGCACGCGACAGCGCGACGGGCGAGTACACCGTAACCGACAACTACGCCTTAACCTGCGAATTCGTGGGCGGCTCGCCTGAGTGCGACGTTGCAATAGTTAAGGTGGATACGGCAACGTTAACGGCAAAGTATCCGCACGCTAAGGCGGTTAAGGTAAACGAAAGCTATCAGGTCGGTCAGCAGGTTTATGCGTTCGGCGACCCCGGCGGCTACGGCTTAAGCGTGACCAAAGGCATCGTCAGCGTGGAGTTAGAGACTATCAGCTTAGACGTTGCCGGTACTCGTAATTTTTACGTTTTAAGGACGGACGCGGATATGACGCACGGCAATTCCGGCGGCGGTCTGTTCAACGCGGACGGGGAATTTATAGCCCTGTGCAATTCGGGCAGCGAGAGCATAGAGAGTATAAACTACGCCGTGCCTGCCAAAGCGGTTGCGCCCTGTGCGGACGGCGTGATATATTATAACAAGCAGGACGAAAGCTATCACGGCACGTACAGAATGTATATGAACGTAATCCTAACCGAGAGCAACTGCCGCTACGTCTACGACGAAAAGACTAAGACGGGTAAGGTCAAGACCGACGTCTCGGTATATAAGGGCGAAGCGGACGAAGTCAACCCTGCGGAAGGCACTCCTGCGTATTTAATGGGGCTGAAGAGCGGAGACGTTATCACGGCTATTTCAATTAACGGCAATATATATGAAATCGACCGAATGTTCGATATAAGCAACGTCCTTATGCGCGTAAGGGAAGGGGATAGCGTATGCTTGACCCTGCAAAGGGACGGCGAAGAAACAACTTCCGCCGCATACGTTGCAACCAAGGCGGATTTCAAGGCGATATAAACCCAAATAAGGGGAAAGAGAATATGGAAGAGAATAAAAAGACGCTGTACTCTGCGGTACAGCCCACCAACAATTTAACGATAGGCAACTATATCGGCGCAATAACCAACTTCGTGCAGCTGCAAGAAGAGTATAACTGCGTCTACGCCATCGCAAATATGCACGCCATAACGGTAAGGCAGAACCCTGCCGAGCTCCGCCAAAGGACGCTTGCGCTGCTTGCGCTATATATCGCTTGCGGCGTAGACCCCGAAAAGTGCATACTCTATCTGCAGTCGCACGTGCCCTGCCATGCAGAGCTTGCCTGGGTGCTTAACACCTTTACCTACGTCGGCGAAATGGAGCGTATGACGCAGTTTAAGGATAAATCCGCACGCCACGCCGACAATATCAATATGGGGCTTATGGACTACCCCGTGCTTATGGCGGCTGACATTCTTCTCTATCAGGCGGACTACGTGCCCGTCGGCGAAGACCAACGCCAGCACCTTGAAATAACGAGGGATATTGCAACCCGTTTTAATAACGCATATTCCCCCACGTTCACCGTACCGCAGGGCATATTCCGCAAGGTAGGCGCAAAGATAAACGACTTGCAGGAACCCACCAAAAAGATGTCTAAATCGGGCGAAAACCCTAACGGCGCAATCTTCTTATCGGACGACAAGGATACGATTATGCGTAAGTTCAAGCGTGCCATAACAGACAGCGACGGCGAAATCCGCTACGACCCCGTTTCAAAGCCGGGCGTAAGCAACCTGCTTTCAATCTACTCGGTATTCTCGGGCAAGAGTATAGACGAAGCCGTCTTAGAATTTCAAGGTAAGGGCTACGGCGAATTTAAGCTTGCCGTTGGCGAGACGGTTGCGTCTAAGCTTATGCCCATTCAGGCGGAACAGGCAAAATTGCTTGCAAATAAAGATTATTTGAATCAAGTGCTTATCTCGGGCGCTCAGCGTGCAAACGCAATCGCACGCAAAACTTTGTCAAAGGTCTACAAGAAAATAGGTTTCTATCAGGTTTAATAAATCGCTATGTTTGGATATATTCAACCCGACGCGCCTTATATGTTCATTAAGGACGAAAAACTCTATCACGCGGCGTACTGCGGAATGTGCAAGTCAATCGGCAAATCCTGCGGCAACGCGGCAAAGTCGGCGCTCACCTACGACGTAGCCTTTATGTCCTGCCTTCTGCACAATATTGCAAACTGCGATATATCGGTGGAAAAACGCCGCTGCGCCCTGCACATATTCAAGCGCCGCCCTATGGCTAAGCCGGACGACATAAGCCTTTTGTTGGGTTGTTTAAACACCGCGCTTGCGTACTTCAAGCTTTTGGACGACAGGGCGGACGGCGACAAAAAGGGGTTGTTTGCCTTTATCTTCAAAAGCGGCTATAAAAGGGCGTTAAAGCGCCACCCCGAGCTTGAACGCATTATATGCCGATATATGCAAAGACAAAGGGATATAGAAGGCAAAAACAGCGCAATTATAGAAGAAGCGTGCGAGCCTTCCGCCGAGATGATGAGAGACGCCGCCGCTTATGCGTTGGGCGAATACTCGACCGAGCATACTTCGGCTTTAATCTACGACGTGGGCAAATGGATATACCTTGCCGACGCGTTGGACGACTACGATAAGGACGTAAAGAAGGGTAGATATAACGTGCTTTACAACGCGTTTAAAGACACTTGCAAAACGCAAGCGGTTGAAAAGCATAAGGAAGAGATAAACTTTATCTTCAATACGCTTTTTGCGGATATGCGTCTCCACCTGTCTAATATCAAGTTTTATTTCAACCACGACTTGACTGACAATATAATATTAAGGGGTATACCTCTTAAAACACGCAATCTGGTGTACGGCAAATGCGGTTGCGGTAAACGCAAAAATAACGACGAAGAGAACGCTTAAAAGGGCGTTACCCCCATATATATGGCGGTTAACGTGATAAATAATCAAATAGACCCCGATATATGTGGGAGTTAATTAAAAAAGAGAGAATAGACCCCAATATATGTGCGGGACAATTAAAAATACGGCAGAGTATAAAGGAGTTCGCATTTAATGGACAAGAAAAATTTAGAAATTTTAGGTCTTTCGGAAGGAGCGACTGCGGAAGAGATTGAACAGGCTTATTCCGCATTAAAAGCTAAATATATGGAAGACAGATTTTTAGACGGGGAAGCCGGCAACGACGCCGCAAAGATGCTCGGCAAAATCGAAACGGCGAGAGACGAACTCATTGCCGAAATCAACGAAGCGTCAAAAGCCGACGACGCTCAGGCAGAGACGGGCGACGCCTACGCTAAGGTCGAACAGCTCATTAAGGACGGCAACCTGCAGGACGCTCAGCGCGCTCTCGATGCCTTTAACGAGCGCAACGCCGAATGGCACTATCTTCAGTCCGTCGTGTTCTACCGCAAAAACTGGGTGAACGAAAGTAAGAAACAGCTTGAAATTGCCATGCGCTTAGACGCAGGCAACGACAAGTATAAGGAAGCGTATAAAAAGCTCTCCGATAAAATCGATTACGACGCAGGCAAGAATAATAACAATCAGAACGGCGGTTCGGTGTACGAAGGTCAGGATATGACCTATTCGGGCGACAATCAAATGGGCGATTTTTGTGCGTCCTGCGCAGAGTGCTGTGCGCTTAACGCCTGCCTTAACTGTATGTGCAACGGCTGTTGCAGATAATATCGGTTTTGTAGGTTATAGAAGATAATTTATGCCGAAGAATAAGAACAACAAATCTTTCGAAATAGCGCTCTCAGGCGTGTCCTGCGCGCTTACCGTAATATTTTTGTCGCTGGGAATTTTAAGCGGTTGGCTGCTTGCAACGGGCTATTGCATAGGCGTCATCTCGCTTATGCTGCCCCTTTCAAAAAGGTTCTATCTGGGCGATTTTCTCGCCTATTTAGGGGCGTGCATACTAACCGTTATTATGGGCGCGGCGGCAAAATTCTGGGATATCGTCCCCTTCGTGGCGTTCTTCGGCTTGCATCCGCTTATAAACTGTATCCAGCAAAACACGGCTAAAAGGTTTAAAAACAAAATTTTAAGCTATATCGTCTGGTTTATCGCCAAGGCGCTATGGTTCGACGCAACTCTTATTCTCGGCTACTACTTAGTTTACGACGGCGTTTTGGGCGGTTCGCTCTTCCCGCAGGAAGTTTACGACGTTGTCAATAACTATATAATTTTATTCGCGTTCACGCTGGGTACGGCGGTGTTTGCGGTATACGACTTTTTGGTTTTCAGGTGCCAAAGGGCGGTTAATTACTTCATAGGTAAAGTTAAAAGATAAAACGATGGAAAAGAACGTAGAATATTCAGGCGAAGTCCTCTCTCTCGGCAGCGAGGGGGAGGGCGTTATAAATTGCAACGGCGTAACGGCTTTCGTGCCGCAATGCCTGCCCGGAGAAATGGTCAGCTTTAAGGCGCTTAAGGTATCGGGCAGCGTCGCTTACGGCAAGCTTACGGAAGTAAACACCCTTTCAAAGGACAGGGCTATTCCCGTATGCGGCAATTTCGGCAAGTGCGGCGGCTGTCAGCTTCAGCATATGAACTATCCCTTACAGCTTTCGTTCAAGCGTCAGACCGTGGAAAACTGCCTTAAAAAGATAGGCGGCTTGACCGTTCAGGTGGGCGACTGCGTTGCAAGCGATAGGGTTTTCGGCTATAGAAACAAGCTTGCAATTCCCGTCGGCGTGGATGCGGAAGGCAACAACGCAATAGGCTTTTACGCGCCCCGTTCGCACCGCATAGTGCCCGTAAAAGAATGTGCGCTTCAGCAAAACTGGTCGGGTAAACTCATCTCGCTTTTGCATCTTTTTATGCACGAAAGCGGTTTAAAGGGCTATGACGAGCGCACGCATAAGGGGGATATCCGCCAGCTCGTTGCAAGGGAAATAGACGGTAAGTTTATAATTTCGGTAGTTGCGGCGCACAAGATAGATTTAGAAGGATTTGCAAAAAAGCTTGAAACCGAGTTTAAAAATTTCACGCTTTTACTCAACGTTAATTCGTCTACGGGCAACGTTATTTTCGGCAAAGAGTGGCATATATGCCGTGGGCAAGGCTATTTCAACGGCAAAGATATGGGCGTTAAGTTCAAGGCTGGGGCTAACACCTTTTTGCAGGTCAACGACGACGTCAGGACTAAGCTGTATAAGGCGGTTACCGCCCAAGTATGCTCAAAAGATAGCGTTGCGGTGGATTTATACAGCGGCGGCGGTATGCTAACGGCGTTGCTTGCAAAGGGCTGTAAGGCGGCGTACGGCATAGAGATTGTAAAAGAAGCCGTCGAGTGCGCGGACGAGCTTAAGGAAATGAACAACCTGTCCGATAAAATGTTCAATATCTGCGGTGCGGTGGAAGATAAGCTTTCCGAAGTTTTCCGCCTTACCGAAGGCGCGGAAAGGGTGATTGTGTGCGACCCGCCCAGAAAGGGTATGGAGCGTTCGGTAGTCAACGCCATACTTTCAAGCGGTGCAAAAAAGGTCGTTTTAGTTTCCTGTAACCCTGCAACGCTCGCAAGAGATTTGGGGCTTTTGTGCGGCAGCTTAAAGGAAGTAGACGGTCAGCTTATTAAAAATGCCGACTACGACCAAACGCCTTTAAGCGGCTATTACGAAGTCGTCTCCGTAACCCCTTTCGATATGTTCCCCCAGACCAAACACGTCGAGACGTTGGTGGTTCTTTCCAAAAAAAGCGTAAGTCATATCAACATTGACGTTGAGTTCGGTGAAGGCGAAGGGCAGATTTCGTTAAAACAAATCAAAGAAC
>CAMAHZ010000075.1 GCA_945834965.1 uncultured Clostridia bacterium
TTTAACGGCTCAACCGCAATCGGTTGAGCCGTTAAAAATTTTATAAGGAAAAAACCCGTAAAGTATTCGTTACTATTTATCTAAATTATTCGCCTTTAGGCGTTATTTCCGCCGCCCACTTCTACGGGCGCAACCACGGGCAAATCTTCAAGCGTCTTGCCTTGATAGTGCAGTAAAAGTCCTATCGCCCTTGCCGCAACTATTACCATAGACATCTCTTCGTTCTGCCATATTCTCACGGTATTCGTCATATCCACCCTGATAAAGCCGTAGTCCTTGCCATAGGCGGTAATCTTGCAATACAGGGCGGACATTACGCCGTGCTTTTTACACTCGCCGACGATTTCAGGGAAGGCACTTTCGTTTAACTCTTCAACGTTGTTTATGTTTGAATAGCCCGTCGTATTTACGATATTTTCCAACGCTTCGTACGGGATATGGCTGAACTTCTTATTTGGCGAAAGGGGGGAAATTACGCTGTAATTCAGCTTTTTATGCGTTTCTATACATATATGGTCGTACATATAGTAGGAAACGAAGCTCTTAAATACGGTTGCAATCGCAGTTGAAATATCTTCGCCGCAAGCGGTTAAATTATTGAAAACGCTATAGCTTAACTGCATAAGTTTAAGGCGTTTATCCCTATCGCCCTGCAAGGAGATGTTTGCGTGCTTTTCGGGCAGGTAGATTATAAAGCAGTTTCTGCCCTTGTTTTTACCACGGTATAACGCCTTATCCGCAATGTTTAAAATATCGCCGACGTTGTCCGCATTCAACGGAAAACGGGAAATGCCCGTCGTTACGGTTATAGTAAGGTTGGGCAAGCCGTAGTCGTCCAAGCCGTCTAATTGTATTTTGGCTAATTTATTGCCACGCAACCATACGTCCTGATACTCCGTTACGTTTTCAAAAGCGATAACGAATTCATCGCCGCCAAACCTGCCAACGACGCCTTCTTGACCGCTAACCGAAATAAACGCCTGCGCCGTCTGCGTAAGCACCAAATCGCCCACGATATGACCGTAAGTGTCGTTGATATTTTTAAAATTATCCACGTCGATTAAAAAGAATGAAAATTGTCTTTTTTGGCTTACAAGCCAGTCGACGTATTCAAAGAAAGCACGCCTGTCTAAAACGCCCGTAAGGGGGTCGATACTCGTGGATATATCCTTATCCTTGAAAAATTCATTATAGCTTAAGTCGTATTTTTCGTCCATAAGCACCGCCTTCTTTGGTTTTCAACTATTATTATATCACGGGATATCGCCTTGTCAATACCAAGGTATTATTTTATTGTTATTATTGCACAAATTTTGAGTTAGTTTTTAACAAAAATAGACTGCCCCCGATTAGGAGCAGCCTAAGAAAAAACTATTTAGTTTGCAGTATACATCTGCTTGTAGGGGTTAGAGCTGTTGGGCTTAAGCACCGTGAAGTCTGCGTTTAACAGTTCTTGCGCGTCGTAGTTGAAATATGTGCAGTAGTCGTTGACTATATCCGAAAGCTCTTTGACCGAACTGCCCTTTACGACCGTTGCGCTGACCTGGTCGGGAATGACTTTAGGCAGTTTTTTACAGCGGATATAGATAACGCCGCCGTGCATACCCGTGCCGCAGAAGTTGTTTATTATGGGCATATCGTCTTCGTGCTGACCTAATACGACGATTACGCCGCCTGCCTGATATTCGCCAAGGAAAGAACCAACCCTGCCGCCTATGACGATTATGGGCTTATGCTCGCCGTACTCCTTCATATGGATACCCGTACGGTAACCGGAGTTGCCGCGGATATAGATTTTGCCGCCGCGCATCGCGTAGCCCGTGGTGTCGCCTGCGTTGCCGTGAATTATAATTGCGCCTGAGTTCATAGTGTCGCCCGTGGCGTCCTGAGCGTTGCCGTAAACGGTAATCTCTCCGCCGTTTAAATAAGCCCCCAACGCATTGCCGGGTAAGCCGTTGATTTTAAGCTTTTTGCCCGAAAGCCCCGTACCTATATAGCGTTGACCGATACAGCCGTTTATTTCTATTTCCTTTTCAAGCGTATTTCTCACCTGTGAATTTATTTGCGTAAAATGCGTTTCGCTGTCCGTATTAATAACCATAAATTATGCTCTCCTTGAAAGTTTAGCCGCTCTCGCTTCGGCAGGGAACGCCAAAAGCTGAGGGGCTTCTACAAGCATATCGAAGTCTACCCCGTCAAGCGGCGTTTTGCCGCGCACGAGCGAAGTGTATATGCCTGCCCTTAAAAAATCGTTTATAAGGATAAAGCCCTTTAAAACGTTGTCTTTGACGAATAAAAGCTTTAACTTATTTTCGTCCTTGACCTTTATAATCTCACCTTCGTAAACGCCTGCGGAAAGCATATGCAGTCCGAAAAAGCCCACGGCGTTTAAGGGAATTGCGTCCTTATATTCGCTGTCGCCGCCTGCCATATTCAAGCCTGCGGTCTTACCCTGCAGATATGCGTTGGGCATAAGCGCAAGCACTCTGTCTGCGCCGATAGAGCTATCGTAACCTTCCGTACAGTCTCCTGCGGCGTAAATATCGGGGATAGAAGTTTGCTGACGGGTGTTTACTAAAATACCCCTGTTTACCTTGCCGCCGATATCGGCAATAAGCGAGGTGTTTGCGCGCACGCCTGCCGCCGTAACCAAAATATCGAAGGAAAGCGTCTTGCCGCTTTTAAGCGTGACGGAATTTTCGGTATAGCTTGCGGCGCAGTCGCCAAGCACGAATTCCACGCCCTTTTTCTCAAGGAAGGACTGTATCATAGCCGCGCTCTCTTCTTCGGTGACCGAAGGCATAACCCTTGTCGCAAGGTCAACGACCGTCACCTTTTTAACCCTGTCGAAAATGCCTTCCACACACTTTAAGCCGATTAAACCTGCACCTATTACCACCACTTCCTTTTCGGGGGAAAGGGCTTTATCGAGCGCTTCCATATCGTCGTAGCTCATAAAGGTGAATGCGTTTTTAACCTTATCCAACCCTTCCGCAAAGGGTACGAAGGGGCGTGAACCCGTTGAAACCAACAGCTTATCGTAGCTATATTTTTTGCCGTCGGAAGCTTTTACCTGCTTTTTGTCCGCGTCAATGCTCTCTGCGCTGACGCCAAGGTGTACGCTTACGCCCATCTTCTCGTAAAAATCTAAAGGGCGGTAGTTCATATGCTCCCTGTCGGTAAGCCCTGCAAGGCAGTAGGAAATGGTCGGTCTGCCGTAACAGAACTGTTCCTCTTTTGAAAGGACGGTTATTTCGCCCTGTTTATCTAACGTTCTTATCGCTTCTATACAAGCGATAGCGGCGGTTGAATTGCCTATTAACAGATATTTCATATCACTCTCGCTCCTCATAGACTATGGCGTTGTTAGGGCAATACTTAACGCAGTTAGGCTCACCCTTAATATTGTCGGTGCAAAGCATACACTTCTGTGCCGCCTTGCCGTCCGCCGCAGGCATAATTGCGCCGAACGGACACAAGAGTACGCACGTAAAGCAGCCTACGCATTTATCCTTGTCGATTACGACCATACCGTCGTCGTTTTTAGTGAGCGCACCTGCAATACAGCCGTTTACGCAAGCCGTACCGGAACAATGCCTGCAGTTTACCGCAAAATGAATAGGGGATTTTTCGCCGCCTTCAACGTAAATGCGGGGCAGGATATCCTTCCCTGCCTTGCCCTTGAGCTTGAACATTTCGTCCAAGCCCGAATTTGCATACATGCACTCGTATTCACACAGGTGACAGCCAAGGCACCATTGTTCGTTTACATAAATACGTTTCATATTATTCACCTGCGTGCTTTATACCAAGCACCCTGAGTTCGGTTTCGTTAAGACCTATACCCCTGAGCATAAGCCTGTTGCCCTTTAACGCTTCAATTGAGTTAATACCCATACCGCCCATCATTTCCTGAATTTCGTGCGTCCACGCCCTGACCATATTTACAAGGCGCTTGTAGCCGATATCGGGGTTGAGCCTTTTTACGAGTTCGGGCTTTTGAGTTGCGATACCCCAGTTGCAGTTGCCCGTCTGACAGCTGCGGCAGAGATGACAGCCGAGCGCCATAAGCGCAGAAGTGCCTATATAGCAGGCGTCTGCGCCGAGCGCTATCGCCTTGACCACGTCTGCCGAAGAGTGGATAGAGCCTGCGGCTAATATGGAAACGTTGTCCCTTATGCCTTCTTCCCTTAACCTTTGGTCAACCTGCGCCAAAGCGAGTTCGATGGGGATACCTACGTTGTCCCTTATTCTCGTGGGAGCCGCGCCCGTGCCGCCCCTGAAGCCGTCCACGGCGATTATATCCGCGCCTGAACGGGCAATACCTGAAGCGATTGCGGCAACGTTATGCACGGCGGCAACCTTGACTATTACGGGCTTTTTATACGCCGTTGCTTCCTTAATCGAGTAGATAAGCTGTCTTAAATCTTCTATCGAGTAGATGTCGTGGTGGGGTGCAGGGGAAATTGCGTCTACGCCCTGCGGAATCATTCTCGTACGGGAGACGTCTTCGGAAATCTTTGCTCCGGGCAGGTGACCGCCTATGCCGGGCTTTGCGCCCTGACCCATCTTTATTTCGATTGCGGCGGCGGTGTTTAAATATTCTTCGTGAACGCCGAACCTACCCGACGCAACCTGAACGATAGTGTTCTTCGAGTACTTATAGAAGTCCTTATGCAAGCCGCCTTCGCCCGTGTTGTAATATATACCCAACTCTTCAGCCGCCCTTGCAAGCGACGCGTGCGCGTTGTAGGAAATGGAGCCGTAGCTCATTGCCGAGAACATTATCGGGGTGGTGAGCTTTAGCTGGGGCGTCATCGTATCGACGAGCTTGCCCTGAATATCTCTCTTGATTTCCACGTCCTTTTTGCCAAGGTAGACGACCGTCTCCATAGGCTCTCTCAAGGGGTCTATCGGGGGGTTGGTAACCTGCGACGCGTTGACCAAAATCTTATTGAAGTATACGGGGTAGTCGTTGGGGTTGCCCATAGACGAGAGCAACACGCCGCCCGTGTTCGCCTGCCTGTACACTTCGTTCATAGCCTGCATTGACCAGTTTGCGTTAAGGCGATAGGTGTCGTCGCTCTTAACAATCTTCAATGCGTGAGTGGGGCAAAGGCATACGCAGCGGTGGCAGTTTACGCACTTATTGCTGTCTGCAATCATCTTGCCCAAGTCTTTATCGTATTTATGTACGCCGTTGGCGCATTGTCTTTCGCACACCCTACAGCCTATGCAAAGGTCGGGGTTGCGCACGACTTCGTATTCAGCAGGAATAAAAGTATCCATTATAATTCACCCCCATCCTTAAGCGAGTAGATGACGGGCTGTCCGCCTGTCGGTGAGAAGAGTTTGTCAAGCTCGGGCTCTATAACCCTTATGCCGCACTCTTCGGAAGAGATATACGCCTTAGTGCCCCTTTCGCCGCACACCATGGAACGGAGCTTTAACCTGTCGTTAAGCGCCATAAGTCCGCCGTTAAAGCCGAAGATTATCGAGAAAGGTCCGTTGATGAGTAGCGAAGGGAAAGCCTTTCTTAAGAACTCTTCTTCCCTTCTCTCTTCGTCGCTCTTAGTCTCTATGGTCGACCAGAATGATGCAGATATAACCTTAGCCACTTCCTGCAGGGTCAACTTTTTAACCCTGATAAGGTAGTCGATAATGTAGGTTATAACTTCGGTATCCGTCTGCAAGGTGCATTTATAGCCGAACATCTCTATATATCTGCGGTTTGCGTCGTACGAAGAGATTTCGCCGTTATGCACTATCGAATAGTCCAAAAGCCCGAAGGGGTGCGCACCGCCCCACCAACCGGGGGTGTTGGTCGGATATCTGCCGTGAGCCGTCCACATATAGCCTGCGTATTCTTCGTCTAAAAGGAAGAACTTGCCGATGTCTTCGGGGAAGCCCACGCCCTTGAAAATGCCCATATTTTTACCGCTTGAAAAGACGAAGGCGCCGTTTATTTCCGCATTGATTTTGTTTACGCATTTAACGACGTACTGCTCTTCGTCCAAAAGCGAGTTGGCAAGCCTTTTTGAAAGGGGCGAAAGGAAATAACGATAGATAATAGGTTCGTTTACAATGCCTTTCGTCTTGCGCGTCTTCATTTCGGAAGAGTAGACGATTTCAAAGTGAGAAATCAGGAAGTCTTCCGTTTCCTTTTTACAGGAAAAATCGTTGTAGAACAAATGGAAGGCGTAGCAATCCTTGTAGTCGGGGTAGATGCCGTAGCCTGCAAAACCGCCGCCCAAGCCGTTGGAACGGTCGTGCATGGTTGCAATCGACTTGATTATGTCGCCGCCCGTCATACGCTTGCCGCTTCTATCGATTATTGCGCTTACAGCACAGCCTGAAGGGATTCTCACTTCGCCTTCTAAAGGTCCTGAATTTACGTTTAAATCACGTGAGTTCATATTTTTACCTCTCATAGATATTCCTCCTTACACCCTGCGGTGCATAACGTTTGTATAAATATAAATTTTATCTGTAAAATATTATAAAATATACGAAAATTATAGTCAATTC
>CAMAHZ010000076.1 GCA_945834965.1 uncultured Clostridia bacterium
AAGATGTTGCCGTCGTCGTCATAGTAGAAATTTACGTCGGGCGTCTTAAACGTAAGCACGTCGTTATTCTCGGAATCGGTGTCGATAAGGTAAACGTATGCGATTGCGCCTTCGCTCACCTTAACCCTTACGCTTACCTTAGAATAGCTGTCGGCAGAGAACGAGCTCTTGTTGCCGATATAGCCGTAGTTGTAGGGGCGGTTATTAGCGATATCCCTTACTGCGTTTACGATAAGAAGAGGCTGATAGGAATACTTTCCTGCAAGTGCGTTCCAAATATCTTCGTTTTCAACGGGTGCGCCTGCGAGATGGGGATATACTTTGCTATACCAGTCTTTATCCTTGTAGTTATCAAGGTTTTCCTTGTTTAAAAGACCTGCGTAGTCGTTGTTGTTAGTGGTATCGTAGTCGGTTGCGGAAGAGCCCGTGGGCTTAACTGCAACGCTGTTACCGTTTGCACCCGTGTAATTAGAAGGAGTAGCAAGGTCGGTTTTAATCTGACTGCTCGTGCCGCCCTGCTCGCTGTCAAACGCCTTAGAGAAGGTTTCATTCGTCTCGGCAAAGTTGATATCCGCAGAGTTTGAAAGCCCCGAAGTGTAACCGTATACGTCCTTATCAAGGTTCATAACGGAAAGGTTTGCAATAGCAATCCAGCCGTACTTGTAATCGTTTGCGGTAGTACCCTTAATAGTGGTGTTACCGAGATTAATCTTTATACCAAAGCTCTTGCCGTCAACGCCGGAAGTGTTGCTTATTCTTAAATAGCACCTTACCCAACCGTCGTAGATATCCTTTTCATCGCCGAAGTCGGTGGTGGACTGGGTTGTCGTGTCAAGATTGAAACTTGAAGAATTATCTTCGTCCATCTGGTCGTAAACGGTTATCGTAGCCGCCGTTTTAGAGCTGAAGTCGGAAGTCTTAAGCCAGAACGAAATAAGCTTGTACTCGCCGTCGTCGATAATAAACGTGGGGTCGGTATTGCCTATTCTCGTTTCGTATGCCGCACCGTTTGCGCTGAGCATAATCAACGTCTTTGCCGAGTGCGCTTTTACGCCGGGTAAGTTGCTTGCCGACTTAAGGGAGTCGGTTAACAGCTGGTTGTATTCGAAACCGCTGACGTTAAGCGACCACTCGTTGGTGACGTCAGTTAACGCAAGCAAGTCGGAACTTACGGTTAAGCCGTTATTCTTAATATTTGCAGGCAATTTAGCGTTTTCAGCGCCGTTATTCAACGAACCGACGCCGATTGACTTAACGCCCGTATTTTTAGAAGAAATATACTTATCGGAGTCAACGGTAAGACCGGAGTTTACGTTGCTTGAAGTCAAGTTAATCGTATTTGCTTCGGTGCTTGCAAAGTTGATAAAGAAGTTCCTATCCTGCGAATTGTTAGGTCCAACGTACTCGGTAAGACTGCCGTCGGGTGCGTTGGTCTGGCTTACGGGTACGTCAACCCTGAATCCCATCTTAGCGTCTGCGGCAAGGGGATAGCAGGTGTTTGCGATATCGTCTGCGCCGTCGGTTGCCCTGATTGTGGTATCAAACGTTGAGTTGCTCTCTTTAAGTAAATCAAGGTTACGGTATTTTTCAAACGTGATATCGTCGAAGAAAGCGTAGCCTTCAACCGTCTTAGTACCGTTGTTGCTGTTGTCGCCTAAGCCAAGGGTAAGGCTTATTTCGGTGGTTGCAAAGCTGCTTGCCTGAACGTACACGGTGTACTGTACCCAGCCGTTATCTGCGGCAAGTGCAGTAACGTTTCCTTTGTCGTCAACCGTATCGGGGTTAAGAACTTCGGTATTGATATTCTTAATAGTAAAGCTGTCTAAGCTGTTGCCGCCGACTGATGAGTTTACTTTAATGTAAGCGCCCTTTTCGGAAGTCGACTTAGTGCGCTCGCCTGCGCCGTTATCGCAGTAAAGCTCTGCCGTTTTAACCCAAACGGAGATTTTACAGGTGGTGTTGGCTTCAAGTGAAATTTTGGTATTCGACTCGAAATAGCCTTCGGTACCGCGGAAGTAGTTGTTGCGGAAGTTGTGCAACATTAATACGCTCGTACCGATTTCGTTTTTGTACTCGGCGTCGGAATAAACCTTTTCGTCTTTGGTGTAAACGTCAGCCGTTGCGCCGTTTTCATTCACGTAGACGTACTTGTTATTTTCGCTGTCCCAACGCAGGTTGTGGGTGTTGGGGTTGGCGATATAAGCCTTCTTGTCATCGTCATCGTTGTCGGTAGTGCTATCTTCAAGAGCGTCGTGCATGTTCTTATAGAGCATATCGTCGGTCAACGCGCCGTTATAGTCCTTTTTATTCTCGTCGTCGCTCGATAAATCGTCGTTAGCTTCAAGCGTTTCAGGCAGAGCGGGGTCGGTGAGATAATCCCAACCTTCCTTGCTCGTCTTTATAATACCCGACATAGATGAAGAATTAGTTCCGCTATAGGAAAAATCCCAACTGTCAGGCGTGCTGATGGGGTATAAACCGTCGTTATCGTCGTAGAATTCAAAGTTGCCGTTTTTAATAACCTGCAAATCTTCTTTGGTGGTTACCTTATCGTCGTCATCGTCGTCCGTAGTGTTCTGGGCGCACGCCGCCGTCATGCCGATTAAAAGCGACGTGGTAATGGCGGTCAAGCCGAACGCTGCTTTTTTAAATTTTGAGCTGAAATTACCCTTCATTTTTCACCTTTATAATAAAGTTAGTGTCATCTTCAAAAACGAACGGACAAAAACGCAATATTGCCCGTCTGTTCTCATACCTACTTATTTTAATATAAAAGCGATTTTTTTGCAACTGATTATCGTCGCCGTTGGCATAAAAAAATTCATTATTAATAAAAAATTGCAAAAACTTTTTATATATTTAGTTTATTAGGTAGATTATGGGCGTAAAAAATGAAAAGCAACTTTAAAAAGGCGATAATAAGCGGCGTGGGCTTAGGCGCTGTCAACGGCTTTTTCGGCGGTGGCGGCGGAATGATTGCCGTGCCTATTCTTTCCGGCGCGCTGGGGTATTCGGGCAAGCAAGCGCACGCAACTGCAATACTTGTAATCGCCCCCGTGTGTCTCGTTAGTGCGCTAATCTATATAATAGGCGGCTTTACTCGTGCAGACGTAATTATACCCGCAACGATAGGCAACGTTACGGGTGGGCTCGTGGGTGCGGAATTGCTCGGAAAAATACCCGAAATCTGGACGGATTTAATCTTTATTGCCGTGCTTATAGTTGCAGGCGTAAAGATGGTTATTTAGGAGCTCTTTAAATTAATATGTCTTTTATTTTGTTATTGTTAACGGGTTTTGCCGCAGGCGTTTTCGGCGGTATGGGAATGGGCGGCGGCACGGTGTTAATACCTGCATTAACCTTGATTTTAGGCGTGGAACAACGCCTTGCTCAGGCGACTAACGTTATAGCCTTTTTGCCGATGGCGGCGCTCGTATTGCCAAGGCATAAAAGTAACGGGCTGTTAAGGACGGACGGCGTTCTCGCTTTAATTATCCCTGCGTTGATATCCACGGCAATTTTCAGTCTTTTAATGGCTGTCTTTCCAACTTACGCCTTGAGAAAAGCTTTCGGCGTATTTTTAATCGTGCTTGCCGTAAAACAGGCGTTTGCCTTAAAGGGTAAATTCAGTCGGAATAAACAAAAGAATTAATTCTTTGAAAAAATCTTTTTAAATGGTCTTGCGGAAATCATTTCCATTGCGTAAAAAGCTAATAGAGCAAACAGGCTTGAACCGCCGCCGCAGAGTAAAATCTTGACGATAAGCGGCAATACGCCCTTTAAAAGGTTTGAAAATAGCACGCCGAAAATGCAGGCGAGTACGCATATTATTCCGCACCGTACGGCGTAGCCTGCGTAATTTATCTGCGGACAATTTTTCTTTAAAAGCCGTAAGTTCAGTACCGCTGTGATTATAAAGTTTAGCGTAATACCAAGCATATAGGCGTAAATTCCCAAAAAATGGGTCAAGCCGAAAATGCTTGCAAGCATAGCGGCTGCGCCTATAAAGAAATAAATCAGCGTTTTAATTTCATAGTGCATAGAGTTAAGTACCGTAGTCGTAATCATAGAAAGGCACATCGGCAGCATCATAAACGAAAAATTACTGATTATTTCGCCGCTCAACGCGTTATCGTATAGAAACAACCCGACGTCTTTACCTTCCGTAAAGAGCAAGGGAATCAAAACCGTGGCTATCAAAACCGAGCTTTTTAGCGTCTTTTCAATATCCCGTTTGAGTAAATCAGTGCGTTTTGAGTAGAAATTTTCGCTCATCTGCGGCGCAACGACGACGGCGATAGAGCTGATTAAAGGGCTTGGAATGAATAGTACGGGAACGCTCATTCCGAGTACCGCACCGTATATTGCAAGCGCTTGAGAGTTGCTGTAACCGCAAGCGTAGGTAAGCAGCGCAGGCAAAAACATTGCTACGCAGGAATTTAATATCGACGTTGAAGTGCGCATAGCCGTAACGGGCAGAGCCGCCGTGAATAGCGGCTTAAATTGACCTTTGGGGTTTACGAACTTTCCGCCCGTGTAAAAATACCAGAACAGCGAAACGGCGAAAGAGAAAACGTAGGAAATTAGTACGGCGATAACCGCGGCTTTTGCGCCGCCTTCGGCAGTAGACGCAAAACCTATCAAAACGCAACCGCACACGACCATAACCGCATCTTCTGCAAGCTCTATTACGCTATAGGGCAAAAACTGCATATTACCCCAGAACGAACCCCTGATAACGGCATAAACGGAAGTTAAAATAAGCCCCGGCAAAAGAATGAGAAAGATATTTACGTAATCTCTGTCGGGGAAGAGAAAGGAATATAAATCTTTACCAAAGAACAGGAAAAGGGCTACGGGAACGGTGAATAACAGCGAACAAATCACACCCGAAGTTACGACGGCGTGTCTTGCATGCGGCTTGCCCGTTGCGCTATTTTTGGCAATCAGGCGTGAAACCGTCACGGGAATACCCGTAGCCGCAACGGTCAAAAATACGGAAAATACCGAAAGGCAAATTTGATAAATTCCCAAACCTTCTGCGCCTATTGTACGTGATAGAATAATTCTGTAAATAAAGCTAAGCGTCTTTTCAATAATAGAAAATATAGTAACCTGAGCCGCAGACCTGTAAATATTTTTTCTCATCAACATATTTTACAGGAGAAATTTAGCGAATATGCGCTAATTGTTACGATTATTAACCGCAATTTGTCTGAATGAATATATTGATAATATGTTTTCGCTAAACGTTGAAAGGGGTAAATTTATCGTCGTACGCGGCGGCGAAAGTGCGACCGAGCTTATGGATATATATAAAATGCCTATAGACGGCGACTTGTACGAAGGCAGAATTATCGAGCTTTTGCCCGTAACAGGGTATTGTTACGCTCAAGTGGGCGACTCGTACGAAAAGATTGCGCATAGGGAGAATTGCAACCTGCAAAAGCTTATTGATTTGAACAAGAACACAATAATCTATCCGACGAAAAGAATTTGGCTGCCGTAACTAAACGCGGCAAAGCGGCATATACTAAAGTAACCGATACGGGCAAAAAACGGCGAAATTGCCGTCAATGTACCGTAAATAATACGTCGTATTAAAAATAACGGAGGTAAAAATGTCGTTTTATTCAAATTTTCAATCGGATAAATGCCCGGGCACAGTAAACGGCAACCCGCTTAACGGATTAAATGAAAAAGTGTGCATACAGGCAAAAAAGATATTCGACGCCTGTATTAAACAGGTTCAGATAGAAAACTACGCCTTAGCAAGCGGTACGTTTGACCCTGAAAAGTATGCAATGCCACTTAACTTTATAAGCGCACGTTCTACGGGTGAAAAGTCCACGATAACCAATGTCAACGTCGAACGGCTTGCAGATAAGCAAGGTTGCGCAAGGGTGCAGGCGACCATATCAATTCCCGTAGAAGTCGTCTATACCGACGCAAACGGGGTGGAAGGGATAATGACAACGAGCATCTCTCTCAACGAGGACGTTTTGTTGTTCGTACCTGCGCCTTCAATAATGCCGTTTACAATCGAAGCGCAGGCGTCGGCGGTGGCGGCAGAAGGCAATTTTGACCAGGGTGTAAACTCGTTCACGGTCAACGTATGCATAACGGCTATACTTAAAGTTGCAATTGACGTAGAGCTTTTAGTGCCTAGCTACGGCTACTGCGCAATACCGCCCGCACAGGACTACTCAAAGGAAGTGTGCGCAGGATTTTTTGAGTTGCCGCTCTATCCCAAGGGCAAAAATTGCAACTGTAAATAGGTGTTTAAATACTTAGTTTAACTGCAAAAATCAAGTGACTTGCAGGTTTTGGCGGCGGAGCAGTAGTGGGTTCCGCCGCATTATAATTTGTCGATAATAACTAAAATTAATATATTATGTCACACATAAACGCCTGATTTATGTACTATGTGACGCATAATTAAGTAGT
>CAMAHZ010000077.1 GCA_945834965.1 uncultured Clostridia bacterium
AGATTAAGTTGAATACCCAGAGTCCTGCCAAAGAGAAAACGACTACGGCTATAAGGATTCCGAATATAATAGTTGCAATACTATCGTTATAATATTGAATACGGATAAGCTGACCTTGAGCGTTTGTCTGCGATTCGTAAGCTTTCCATGCTTCAAAATCAATCTGCCCCTTTAAACCTATGCAGTTAAAGCAGACGATTAACATAAATATTGCAAACACTACCGCATATAACACGTAAATGCCTATTGCGATATAGTTTGTTATATAATAATTTCTCATCTTATTGCAGCCGAATATGTATAAAATTACAGCGGTAACAATAAGAACTATTGCCATAACCAAAACGGTGTCGTTGATACTTTGTGAATACTGATATAACGCATCAGCACCGATATCATAACGACCGATTTCATCAGAATACTGTCTGATAGCGTTAAGTAAACCGCTGCAGAAAATAAGACCTATTACTGCCGCAATAGCTGCCGAGATAAGCGTTACCAACGCGAGTATCTTTTGAAATTTCATTTGAGTTTTCATATCATCTTCCCCAAATGTTTTATCATGCGCCCGCCCGCAGGCGGGCGCACAACAAACAGAATTTTAATTTTTTAATACGACTAAATTAGTTAGCCTTTAAATTACTTAGCCTTAAGCTCGGTATTGAAATAGTTTAATGCAGAAGTCCAACCTTCGTTCTTAATATTTTCATACGTAGCGAAGCCCATTTCGTTAATCTTATCTACTATTGACTGAGTCGTGATAGTACCGGTAAGACCAAGGTTGAAGCTTGAATCGTACTTAGATGCGTCTAAGCCGTTATTGATAAGCTGCCAGAAGAAGTTGGTACCGTTTTTCTTGTTGTTGGAGAACGGGTCGTTCTCACCGTTGAGGTAAAGGTCGCTTAACGTGCCTTCCAAGTCGTTCTTCTGAGCGTTGGTGTAAGGAAGCAACGTAGGAACTGCGATATACCACTTGTTTTCGGTAATTCTGTTTTCGGTATGTCTGATGATACCGTTAGCGTTGCCGGCCTTTACTAAAGCGTTGTCTACGACGAGTGCGCCTGCCCTACCCATTGAAGAAGTAAGCTGGAACTCGAAGGACTGAAGCTTGTTACCTATAGCAAGTGCGGAACCGATGACGTAACGAGCGAAGTTGGTGTAGTTCAACGTTGCGTTGGTGGTCCACTGGTTAACGTTATCCTTTATAAGGGGAAGCGCCTTACCACTTTTACCTACAACCTGACCGTTCTTATCAACGTAGTACTTAGCGCCGGTGGGAGCTTCGTCGTTTTCTGCGATATCTGCAGTTACTACCCAACCGTCTGCCGCATACTTGCCGGTAAGCTTGCTATATTCGCCCTTGCTGTTTACAACGTAAACGGTGCCCTCTACGGCAGCGCCCTTTTTAACCTTTTTATCGTCTTTAAGAATGTCCTTACCTAAGTTTTTACCTGCATAAGTGACACCGGATGCATCGAACTTAACGCCCTGAGTAGTAGTACCTGCATAGTATGCGGTATATACGTTTTCTTCGATGTGGGGCTGATACTTACCGGAGTAGTTTACGGTTGAGTAGAGCTTCTTGCCGCCGAATTCGAAGTACTGACCTGCAGCAATCTGAGCTGCGGTTGCTTCTTCGTTGTACCAGAAGCCGTCGTTTGCCGTTGCAGAAGTTGACTTAGGACCGTAGGTCAATACGATTTGACCGTCGTTAGAGAACATCGTATCGATGAACTTAAGCACTGCCTGTAGTTTAGCGGGGTTGTCCTTAACGTTATCTACGGGTACGCAGAAACCGGTATCCTTAGTGGTACGCCAGCTTTCGGTGAAGCGGAAGTATTCGTCTGCTTCGATTGCGTCGCTGTCGTCTTCATCCCACTTGGAAACAGGGGTGATGATGGGTGCGTAGTTGTAGCCTTTTTCGATATCGTATTTACCCGATTTAACCTTGCCGTCAAGCTCGAAGCCTGCAGGGGTCTGGGTATTTACGTAGTCGTAAGTCGAAAGAGCTTCGATTGCTGACTGACCGCTTGTGCCGTGATAGGACTGGTCACCTGCGCTACCGGAACCGCCGTCAACTACTAAGCCTTCGTCATAGAAGCCGTTGAAGCTGACCATAGCTTCGTATACGTCCTTTTCGCCACGAGGGTCTTTAAGTGCGCCGTTGGAATTAATGTAAGAGTAGATGTTCTTGCTTTCAAGACCACGTACGCCGTATAACTGACCAATCATAGAAATGCTATCAATCATACGCTGCATGTTGTTCTGACGAGCTGAGAGAAGATATACGTTCTTAAGTTCGGTTGCGCCTTCGCCGCCGATGGTGTTACCTGCCTTACCGGATTTAACAAGTGAAGGGTTGGTAACGAGAACTCTACCAAGAGCTGCATAAAGGTCAACGTCCCAAGCGGAAGCGTTACCTACGAACACGTCGGAGAGATTGTAGCCGCTCTGGGTATAGAAAGGAGTTTCGGTGCCGCCTACGTAGTAAGCAACCTTGATGTATTCCTGCATAATCTTAAGGAGCTGAGCACCGGTGACTACACCCTGCTTGCCGTTGATTACGTAGTTCATAATGTCAACGATGTTGCCGGAAGTGCCGTTATATGCAGCAACGCCGGTTTCGGTGATAGCCGCGCCGAGACCCGTGGTACCCTTAGCTGCTGCTAACGCCTTATCGTAGTTAACGTCGATACCTGCAGCGAGCTTCTTTCCGTCCTTATCAAGTACGTCGGTGTGATACTTACCGGTCTGACCCATATAGGAAGTAATGGAAGTTGCAGTAGCCGTTTTTGACTTAGCCTCCATAGAAGCTTTCCAAGTCTGAGTTGCGTCGCCTGCGGTTGCATCAAGAAGAGACTGTACCCAGTTAATCTTGAAGAGCTCGTACTTTTCAAGGTCGTTGTTACCATCGAAGTAAGGAGCATAGTACATTGCGCCGGTCTTAGTGTCGGAGGTCAAGGACAAACGAACGATATCGTTTGATTCAAGGAATGCCTTGTAGTTGGGCATTTCGTCAAGATAGTTGGATAAATCCAAAAGCTTCTTGCTGTTCTTGGTTACGTTTGCAGCACTATCGGTGATGATATCTCTATCAGCCAAGGTCGAGCCGGTTGCAGTTGCGGTGATAGCGGTATCCAACTTCTTGGAAGTTACGCTGAACACGTCGTTGAAGTTGCAGCCAACCATAGTCTGGAATGCAGACCAAGCGGGCTTTAAGCTTGAAGAGCTGTAATCCTTACCATCGGGAAGCTTTACAGTACCGGAAATAAGTTCGCCGTATTTGAACGATACTGAACGCTGAGTGTTATCACCGATGTCAAGGTTCAAAGTAACGTCAGAAATGCTACCGGTACCAACGGTGTACTTTTCCTGCTTGTCGGACTTCTTGCCGCCGCCGTTGTTGGAGCAGCCGAACATACCGAAAGCCATCGTTCCTGCCATTACTACGGCAACCGCAGCAGTGGCAATTTTGAGTTTTTTGTTCATTTATTTTTCTCCTTATAAAATATTTTCATTTTATTTACACAGGCTTTACCGCCCGTATATTACTTATTAATAATATAGTTAAGCAAATTACTCTTTTACGCCGCCCATATTTACGCCCTTTGCAAAGTACTTCTGAATGAAGGGATAGATGCAAAGGATGGGGATTACGGCGCAGATAACCATCGTATAGACGACGGACATAACCGATACGTCGGTGTGTTCGTAGCCGGGTCTTATGGTCTTAATTGAGTACTCCCACTCGTTACCTTCAAGAACTTCTTTTATCAAGCCAGAGTAACTATCGATGAAGTTTCTGATATAAACCTGTACGGGCCAGCTGAACCTTTGGTTAGGCATCATACGCATTGCCCAGAAGTAACCGTTCCAACGGGAAATACCGAAGAACAACGCTACCGTTGCAATGGTTGCCTTGCTCATAGGAATGTACACGTTCATAAGAACCTGCATTTCGGTTGCACCGTCGATTCTTGCAGCTTCTTCAATCTCGGAAGGCACGCCTTCGAAAGAGTTTCTAAGAAGGATTATGTTGGTTGCGTTCATACCCATTGCAATGATAACCAACCACTTAAGGTCGATATCGTAATAGCTGCTGCCTGCAATGGATGCAAAGAAGTTACCCGTTGCTTCGTAGTTCAACATCTGGGGTACGATACCTGCGGAGAACCACATCGTGAACACAAGGAAGAAGTTGAAACCGTGTCTGCCAAGCAATCTCTTCTTGGAAAGTGCGTACGCACCCAAGATGGAATAAATCATACACCATACGGTACCTATACCGCACATAAACAGCGTATTTGCATATGCTATCCAGAAGGTGTTACCCTGGTCAACTGCTACGTATTCAAACGCCTTGAGCGAAAGACCGAAATAATAACCGGAAGATGCGTCACCCAAAACAGGCCAGAGAACGACCTGACTGTTATTTACCGCAGCCTGCGAGCTGAATGCCGACGACAGAGCGTAAATCAAGGGATATAAGCACATTAACGCGAATATCGTCAGGAATACGTAAGATACGATTTTAAATATAAGTTCTGATACTTCATACTTTCTTTTCATATATCTTCTCTCCTTAATACAGCGATACGTCGCTTGCGCGCCTTGAAATGAAGTTGGAGCCGATAACCAAAATCATACCGATTAAGTTGTTCAACATTTCAGCAGCAATTGCATACGACTGGTAAATCGTAGAACCGTTTGAACCCCACTCGTTTGCCAACGTCGATACAACGTTTGCAACGTCGTAGTTGCCACGGTCTGCAGAGTTACAGTACAGGTATAACTTCTCATAGCCTATGGAGAGCAACGAGCCCATCTTCATAATAAGCATTATGATAACCGTCGATAATATGGAAGGTATAACGACGTAGCGCATCTGCTGCATCTTGCCGGCGCCGTCTATCTGAGCCGCTTCGTATGAAGTAGGAGATACGGCGATTACCGCAGCAAAGAATACGATTGAGTCGTAGCCTGCGTGTTCCCAAAGGTCGGAAACGATATATATCGCACGGAAATATCTCGTCGACAAAATTAAGCCGTTCCCCGTAGCCGCCTGAATACCAAGACCGGAGTTTTCACCACAAATCAAAACAAGGAACTTGGACACAACGCCCATTTCCTGACCGGTACCCTGACCTTTGAACAACGAAATGATAAGCGTAGTTACGATAACGGTGGAAAGGAATTTAGGAAGATATACGCACACCTGCATAATACTTCTCGTAATATTAGACCTTATTTCATTAAAGAACAATGCAAGGATAATAGGGAAAGGGAAACCGAACAGCAAGCCGTAGAATGCAAGCGTGAACGTGTTTCTGAAAGCACGCCAGAATTTAATAGCGTCCTCCCCCGCTTCAAATAAATGAGCAAAGTTAGCTAAACCTACCCACTCTCTCTCAAGCACTTCTACTTCATCACCTGACTTAAAGCTTCCGACGAGCGAGTACATAGGCATATATTTCCAGAAGAAAAATACCAACATCATCGGAACCAACATAGCGTAAAGGCGCCAATCTTTTAAGATTGTCAGCCCGGCTGTCTTCCAATGATTGCGTTCAGTCTCGTCTCTAACTTTCTGTTCTTGCGACATTGAATATGTATCGGTCGCCTCGTCATAGACAAGAAAGTCGTCACATTTAAGTTTGAACATTTTGTCCCTCCTACCATTTTTTATATAAACTTCGATATATTTTCCTATAGCGAAAGTTTTTTCTTCTTTTAATTGCCGACTATAGCAAAAACGCTATCAGTCGAACAAATCGTTTTCCTTATTTAATATCTCTAAGGCTTCTTCGTCTATATCGGCAAGCTCGTCCCCGTAATTGTCGCGGCGTACCTTATCTTGCCTTTCGACGTGTTTGCGTTGCAGAAACGTCTTTTGGTCTTCCATCATGCCTTCGAGCTTACGCATGATTAGCATAACTACGACCGCCATCACAAATGATAGTGCGTCGTAAGCCGCAAAAGCAACGAACCCGCTAAACGCCGTCGCATCGGCAATCGGGCTGATTGCATAACCTATCGCCCAAACGATTGAACGCCCTAAATAGACGCACAACCAACCACCTGTTGCAAATAACGCCGTCGCCCACCACTTGGACGCAATCTTGTCCATTCCGATAAGGTAACGGGGAATAAGCATTATCGCTATGAATGAATTGCCGATTAAATAGCTTGCCCACTGAACGCCCGTTATGTTCTTTGAGCCAAGCAAACAAACCAATAACCCGCTGGCAACCGCATAAAAAACGCCTTGCCACCCCCACCTTGCTATGACGAGCAGGACTACGGGAACCATAAACGATACGGTATAGACGGCTTCGTGCGGCATCCACTTAACGGCAAAATATGCGGCAAGCTCCGCAACCGCTAATATTACCGCAAAAAGAAACAAGTCGGTAAATCTATATTGTTTTACGGAAATCTGC
>CAMAHZ010000078.1 GCA_945834965.1 uncultured Clostridia bacterium
ATAAGGTGAAAAGCAAATAAAAACCGCGTCATTGCGAGAAGCGTTAGCGCCGAAGCAATCCCAAAGGCTTAAGTGTGTACCATTCAAAATAGTTATCACCGCTTTTAAAGAATATGTATAATTACGAAATACTGACTCAACTTAATAAATTCAAGGGTAAAGACAAGGTGCGTATGCACGTGCCCGGGCACAAGAATTCGTCCGACTTCAGGACGAATTTCCCTATTGCGCCTATTGACTTTACCGAGCTTGATTTTGCCGACGATTTAAACTGCCCCACGGGCGTAATTAAAAAAGCGCAGGAAGACATTGCGGAAATTCTCGGTGCGAAAAGGGCGTATATCACGACGGACGGCTCGTCGTCGGGCGTTATGGTTATGATGTTCTGCGCTCAGGCGCACGGCAACAAAATTATCGTGCCCCGCAACTCTCACAAGAGCGTTTTCAACGCTTGCAGAATACTTAACTTAGAGCCCGTTATCGTTCAGGGTGAAGAAGTGGACGGCATTTTAACGCCCCCTTCGCCCGAGCTTATTGAAACGCTTATCGTAAACGACGTCAACATTTCGGGTATGGTAATCGCGTCGCCCGACTACTACGGCAACGTTGCGCCTTTAGAAGAGTACGCAAATATTTTGAAAAAGTACGGCAGGCTTTTATACGTGGACGGCGCTCACGGCGCGCACCTTGCCTTAGAAGAAGGAAGAGTTGGGCACGCAAGCCTGTACGCCGATATCTGGGTGGACGGCGCACACAAATGTCTGCCCACCTTAACGCAGGGCTCTATTCTCTGCGTCAACAACGAAAAGCTTATCGTCCGTGCGGAAGAAGGTCTTTCCATATTCCGCACCACGTCCCCCAGCTACCCCATTATGGCGAGCGTGGAGTACGGCGTTAAATACTTTATAAACAACCCCAAGCTGCTTGCTAAGGCAAAGACCGTCGTGGAAGAGTTAAGGGCAGGATTAAAGGGTATGCCTATCTATCCTTCCCCCGACTGGACCAAGCTTTGCGTAGACTTTTTATCTCTCGGCATTTCCCCCTATCTTGCGCAGGGCGTACTGCAAAAGAAGGGCATATATCCCGAGATGAACGACGGAAGATACCTACTTTTCTATCTCTCGCCCTGCATAGACAGCTATTCCGCGTTAGAGCTTAAGAGTGCGCTTATAGCCATCTGCACGCAGAAAAAGCTTAGAAACACCTACGTCAATCTGCCTGCAATACCCAAAGCCGACAGAACCTACAGCTTTTTGTACGCATACAAGCAGAAGTACGAGTGGGTGCCTTTAGACGGCGCGGTCGGCAAGATGAGCGCGGACAACGTGGGTATATCTCCCCCGTCTCTGCCTGTGTTGGTTGCAGGTGAAATGGTCACTAAGGAAGCTATTGCCTGCCTTTCGACCGCAAAGAGTACCTTCGGCGTGCTTGACGGCAAGATTAAGGTGGTCAAAAGATGAAGGGCAAGTTTATAACCTTTGAAGGGTGCGAAGGGTGCGGCAAAAGTACTCAGGTGCGCCTTTTATCCCAAAAGTTAGACGAGCTGGGCGTGGACTATATCGTCACGCGTGAGCCGGGCGGCAGCGACGTTGCCGAGCAAATCCGCAAGATAATTTTAGACGCAAAGAACACTTCTATGTGCGACGAGTGCGAAGCGCTTTTATACGCCGCCGCACGCATACAGCACCTTAAAGAAATCGTCGAACCTGCGCTTGAAAAAGGCAAGTTGGTCATCTGCGACAGGTACGTAGATTCGTCCCTTGCCTATCAAGGGTATGCAAGGGGGCTTGGCGAAGAGTACGTCGAAAAAATCAACTCTGCGGCTATGTCAAGCTTTTGCCCCGATTTAACCTTGTTTTTAAACATTTCGCCCAAGGACGCGTTTGCACGCAAGCACGGTGCGGACGAAGACGATAGAATGGAACAGCTCGGACTTGAATTTCACGAAAAGGTGTATCAAGGCTACCTTGCCGTTGCAAAGAAGTACCCCCGTATTGCGGCAATCGATTGCAGCGGCACGAAGTATCAAACGGCGGAAAAAATCATAACCCTGCTTAAAGACAGGGGCATAATCTAAAGCGTAAAAATTTTTCGGCAAACGGTATGGAACTACTTTTAAAGCAAACGGCGGCATATCAAATTCTAAGCGGCGACGCGACGAGCGGCAAGCTGTCTCACGCCTATATGCTGTATTTTCCCGACGGTGAAAATCTTCGTTCCGCACTCAAGCTGTTTGCCCGTCAATTCTTCTTGACCGATAAGCTCTCTTTGATTGAAAACGAAAGCTTGACCGATTTAAAAATCTACCCCGAAAAGGATAAAAAACTTACGGCGGAAGCGGCTTCGCAGATTGTGGCGGACGGCGCAATCAAGCCCGTTGCGCACGATAAAAAGCTGTTTGTAATAAGCGGCTTTAACGACGCGTCTCCCGTCTTTCAAAATAAACTTTTAAAGATATTAGAAGAACCCCCTACGGGCGTTTACTTTCTCTTAGGCGTTACCGCAACTTCGTCGGTATTGCCTACGGTGCTTTCAAGGGTAAAGCTTTTAGAAGTGCCGCCCTTTACCGAACGGCAGGTGTTTGCCGCGCTTGAAAGGCAGAACCCCAACCCCGACAACGCCGTTGCGGCGGCAAGCTGCGGCGGTATTTTAGGCGAAGCGCAAAACCTTTTAAAGGGTGAGTGGTACGCCGACGTTCGCACCGCGGCAAACGAGATTTGTTCGGTAAATACCCTTTCAGCCGCAACGGTAAGTGCGGTTAAGTGGGGGGACTTTAAATACAAAAAAGAGCTTTTATCCGAAATGCAAAGGCGGTATTTTGCCGTGGTCAAGCGCTATGCGACAAATAGCGACTACTCAGGTGAAATCAGCGTTGGTACGGCAATATATGCCGTCGAACGCATAAATTCTGCGCTTACGGATATAAAGTTCAACGCAAATTTTTCTTCCCTTTTATATACCTTGCTTATGGATATAGTTCAATTTGAGAGCAGGGGAAGAAGATAATACGGCGTTCGCCGTAAAAAAATCCGTTGCTTAGCAACGATGCAATCCACGCTTTGCGTGATTAAATCCACTACTTGCGTAGTGATGCAATCCACGGCGGTTGCCGTGATTTTTAGGTAATATTATGATAAACGTAATCAGTGTAAAATTTAAAGGCGGCGGCAAGTCCTACTACTTTGCGCCCTGCTCCCAACAGCTTGAAAAGGGAATGGGCGTTATCGTAGAAACTTCTAAGGGGCTTGAGTACGCAACCGTAACCGAAGGGCTGCACGAAGTAGAGGACGACCAAATCGTCCCCCCCTTAATGCCCGTCGTGCGTATTGCAACGCAAAAAGATTTAGAGCAGATGGAAAAGAACGAAGCCCGAAAAGGCGACGCTATGAAAATCGTCAAGGAAAAGATTGCGGCGCGCGGGCTTGATATGAAGCCCGTCGGCTGTGAATTCTCTTTCGACGGCACAAAGGTAGTCGTCTACTTCACTTCGGAAAACAGGGTGGATTTCAGGGAGCTTATCAAGGACCTTTCTTCCGCCTTCCATATGAGAATAGAGTTAAGGCAAATCGGCATAAGGGAAGAGATTAAGCTTATGGGCGGTCTTGCCCCCTGCGGCAGGGAATGTTGCTGCGTAAAGAGCTTACAAGAGCCCAAAAAGGTGTCCGTTAAGATGGCTAAAAACCAAGGCTTGTCCTTAAACCCCGGCAAAATTTCGGGCTTGTGCGGCAGGCTTATGTGTTGCCTTTCGTACGAAAACGACTTCTACGCCGAAGTGTGCAAAAAAGTGCCTAAGCTCGGCAGCGAAGCCAACACCCCCGACGGCAAGGGTATGGTCGTAAACGTCAATATGCTCAAGATGATAGTTAAGGTCAAGATTGAGCAGGGCGAGTCCGTAACCTATAAGGACTTCCCCTTAGATAAAATTTCCTTTATGCGCGGCAACGAGGTAATCGGCACCGTCGGCGGAGAAGACGAAGAAGAGCTTTTAGAAGAAGGTGCGGCAGAAAACGCGTTGCAGTCCTATGAAAAGCCCGTCTCGCAGGAGAGTGCAGACGGCGAAAAAGTGGGCGGCGAGCGCAAGCACGGCGTTCACGGCGAAAGGCAGAACGGGCTTAGCGGCGAAAGGCAGGGCGGCGCACAGGCAAATCTGGGCGGCGAAAGGCAGGTCGGCGGAAAGAACCGACACAAAAACCGCAATAAAAACCGCGGCGAGCGTGGTCAGGACGTAAAGATAGAACAAAACGCTGAAGGCAGGGGCGGCAACCAAAACGCCCAAGCAAATAAGCAGAACGCTCAGGGCGGAAAGGCAGACGCTAACCGCCATAACGGCAAGCACCACCAAGGCGGTCAGCAAAATCAAGGCGGACAGGGCGGTCAGCCCGGTGACAAGCCCGTGCAGAACGGGCAAGGCGGAGCTAATTCGGGCGGCGGTCAGCAAAGTGGCCGCAACCGCAAAAAGCACCGCGGAAACAAAAACCGTGCCAAGGCTAATGGCGAACAGCAAAAAAATAACGCTTAAAAAATGCGTAACCCCTTTACACTAAAAAAATAGTGTGATATAATAAGGTACGGTAAAAGGCGCAAACCGTGCGTTTTTTGCCTAAAATAGTAAAACGCCGTACGGCATAACTTGTCGGTGCGGAAATTTAATATCTTTTATGGAGGAATAAAGTTATGGCACACGTAATTAGTGATGAGTGCGTAAGCTGCGGCGCATGCGCTGCAACCTGCCCCGTAGGCGCAATAAGCGAGGGCGCTGATAAGTACGTTGTTGATGCAGACGTTTGCATCGACTGTGGCGCTTGCGAAGACGGTTGCCCCACCGGTGCAATCAAAGCCGAATAATTCAAGGCAAGAATGGAAGAGGCGGAGCGAGTGCGTTCCGCCTCTTTAATTACTACGGGTAGACTTTAATTTTTCAAATAGTGCGCACAAAAAATGGACTTGAGCAACCTGACCTTAAAAGAAGGGGAAACGGCGGAAGAGCTGTTTGACGACAAAATAATAATTCAAAACGTTTCGCTGTACCGTTTCACGTCGGACAGTATTTTGCTGTCCCGTTTTGCACGCGCAAAGGTCAAGGACGACGTTGCCGACTTCTGCTCGGGCAGCGGCGCGGTGGGCTTTCATTTTTTGTGCCTGAATAAACATATAAATTCTTTAACCCTTTTCGAGCTACAGCCGTCGCTTGCGGATATGTCCCAAAGGACGGCGCAGGCAAACGGCTTTGACGTTAAAATCGAACAGGGCAGGTTGCAGGATATTTCAAAGGATTACGACGGGCGGTTTTCGCTCATTTTGTGCAACCCCCCGTACGAGCGCGGCGGCTTTGACAACAGCGTTTACGAGCGTGCAATCTGCCGCAAGGAAATAACCATAACGCTTGAAGAGATTATTAAGATTGCCGCAAGCAAGCTTAAATTCGGCGGCAGGCTTGATATAATCAATCGGGCGGACAGGACGGCAGAGCTTTTCTATACTATGAAAAAGTACGGCATAGAGCCCAAGCGTATGCAGTTTGTTAAGGGCAGTGAAAATTCTTCGCCCTACCTTATTATGGCGGAAGGGGTCAAGGGCGGCAAACCTTCCATAGAGATTTTGCCGACGATTGTCAACACGCCGCAAAACGGAGGCAGTTCAAGATGATTTATTTCGTTGCCACGCCCATAGGCAATTTAAAGGATATTTCCCTTCGCGCGTTAGAAGTTCTTCGCTCGGTAGACGAAATCTACTGCGAGGATACGCGCCACACCCTAAAGCTTTTAAACGCCTACGAGATTAAAAAGCCGCTTATCGCCTGCCATAAGTTCAACGAGAAGGACGCGGCTGAAAAGATTATCGCTTGCTCTCGGGAAGGCAGGTCGGCGGCAATAGTTTCCGACGCGGGTATGCCCGTCATTTCCGACCCGGGCAACGTCGTCTGCAAGGCGTTAACGCAGGCAGGTGTGGAATACACCGTAATCCCCGGCGCAAACGCGTTTTTGTCGGCGTTAGTTCTCTCCGCCCTTCCTGCGGACAGGTTCGCCTTTATCGGCTTTTTGCCCGACAAGGAAAAGGACAGAAAAGCCCTTTTAGAAAGGTATAAAAATTTAGACTTAACCCTGTGCTTTCACGTAGCTCCGCAGGACGTAGACCGCCATATATCATCAATTTATTCGGTTTTCGGCGATAGGCGCGCCTGCGCGGTGAGAGAGATAACCAAACTGCACGAAGAGATTTTGCATTTCAACTTGAAAGACGGTTTACCCGGCGAAAAGCGCGGTGAATTCGTCCTGATAGTAGAAGGTGCAACTCAAGCAGAAAACCCCTTAAATAGCCTATCCGAAAAGGAACACATTCTCTTCTATATCGAACAGGGTATGGACAAAAAAGAAGCGCTAAAGGC
>CAMAHZ010000079.1 GCA_945834965.1 uncultured Clostridia bacterium
AAAAATTACTCTATTTATGTGTGACATAGTACTTTTTATTTTATCAAAATATTGACATATTTTGTGCTATATGTTATAATATTTACAAATTGTAGAGGTTTATTATGTTTGACGAAGAAAACGAAAACAAAGACGGCTTAAATGATAACGCATCACAAGAAGCCGATAATAATTCTTCTGAAGGTAATGAAGAGATAATTTCAGGCGTTGAAAACGTGACTTCTGAAAATGGTGAAGGCAACTCTTCCACCACCATTTCGGAAGAAAAAGATTCAATAAAAACTGAAGATAAAACTCAAGCTGACGAAGGTAATTCTATCAGCGCAGATTTAATCCGCGGTCACATCAACACCATAATTTTACGCGCCCTTTACGAACGCGATAAATACGGTTATGAGATTATCAACGACATTGAAACTAAGAGCCACGGTCAGTATACCCTAAAACAGCCTACACTCTATAGCGCGCTAAAACGTCTTGAAAATCAAGGTTATATCAAGGCATACTGGAAAACGGACGAAGTTACGCTCGGCGGCAGACGAAAGTATTTTACGCTTACTGAAAGCGGTAAAACAATTACCGAAAAGAACCTTTCAGAGTGGGAATATTCAAGGACGATTATAGACTCTTTAATTTCCGATAAATCCTTCGATTTTGCAAATCCTGCACCTACGCCTGTCGACTTTTCTCTTTTGAGAGACTCTGTTTCAAGAGTTCCCACCGTTAAGGACGACAAGCAGGATATTGATAAAGAACAAGTAGCCCCCATTGAACCTACCGCTCAACAGATTTTATCGCAACATAATACTGAGACGACTAACAGCGTTTCAATAATAAAAACAGTTGAATACGTTCAACCGACCGAAAAAGTCGAAGAAGAAAAAGTTGAAACGCAGCAGAATCAACCCACCCCTTCTACTGAAGTTTTTGTCGAAACAAAAGAAGAAAAGAACAACTTTGAACAGAAAGAAAGCGTTGAAAGCGCTGAAGATGCGGCACGCAGACGCACCCACGAAAACTATTTAAAGCTTATTTCCGAACCTGTTCGCTCTAAACCTGCAAACGCTGAAGATATCGTACCCGGCTCGGAAAACATTAACTCGGATAAATTAATCTATAATAACAAGCCTGAAACCGAGCGAGACTATAAAAATTTAATAGACGGAATATTCTATAAAACCGTCTATAACGGCAGCGTTCAAACCAACTACCATTCAAAACAAGCCGAAACGCAGTATTCTCAGAGCCGTCAAGCCGCAAACAACGCACGCCTTGTTGACAGGGGCGCAAGCGACGGCGTCGCTATTACCCCTTCTAACGAGCGCAACTCGTCAAGGGCTACAAAGACTACCTACAACAAGGGCTTGACCATGCTTAAAAGCTCTGCGGTCGTGCTTGCAATTCTCGTAATTGAAGCAATCTTCTGCTTTATATTTATGGACTCTCTCGCCGTTAGCTGGCTCTATCCCACAGCCATATTAGCAATCGGCATTGTTCAATTTGCCGTTTTCGGGATACTCGTTTTAAACGGCTACGGCAGGCATTGCGTACGCCCTACAAGCAATAGCTATTTGAGCTCTTGCATAATTCTAACTATAATTTCAATTCTTATAATTGCAATGCTTGCATTCCTTCTAAATATGAACACGGCACTTGCAAGCGACGTATTAAAAATGTTAGTTATCCCTGCAATTACCGCAATCAACGTAACGGTTTTCGGTATATGCTTTAAACTGTTTTTAAAATAATTTATTTCAAAAATTTAGCGGTAGCCAAACGGCTACCGCTTTTACGTTACAACTATAATATATTTATTCTTGAGACGACTTATCGTCCACGCTGGCATTACCATCGTCAGGTTGTTTTTCGTCGAAATTCGGTTGAATTTCATCCGTCAAACCTTCATCCTTCTTTTGTTTTGTAAGCTTAACGATTTTTAAAGTTTGAGTTACGATTACGGGTACGGCGATTATAAATATTATAATCAATATGCCGTACTTACCTAAAAACGCAAAAATTTTACCCCACGCAGCAGAATTTGAGATGCACAACCCATAAATATCGTCTTCTACGCGAAGTCCGTTGTCAGCCGAATAATTATTTACACCTTTGGTTTTGAGCCCGTCGTCCGTAATCTCAATAATCTTATGGACGATTGTATATCCAGCCAAACTCTTACCACTACCGTCTTTAAAGTTTTCGTCGGCACGGAAAACGATATTGTCGCCAACATTAAGCGACGAAAAATCAACTTTTTTAAAGACGATTAAGTCGCCCGTCATAATCTCGTCTTCCATAGAATTTGTCTGAACGACGGAAAACGAATAACCAAAAAAGTTTACCGGCTTATTTTGACTGCGACAAACTATTATGTTGACCAAAAGCAGTGCAACTATCACGAATATTACCGCCGAAATAACGGTACACACCGTTGAAAATATGCGTTTTGTGGTCGATACGTTATTATTTTCAGCCAAAATTAATCTTCCTTCTTGGTTTTAAATTTCCGTTTAGTAAACCTTGCGTTTTTGCTCGCCTTGCGCACGCCGTCGTATTCATCCTTAAGCGTGTAGAACTTCGCTTCTTCTCTTTCCAACATACGCTGAGCACGCTCGATTTCTTCCCACTTCAGCTTTAAATACAGCTTGCGCCTTTTAACACGCTCTTTTTGCTGTTTAACGAGCATCTTCTGCCTTGTCTTTGTGGGCAATTTATCAAGCGAATTCTCTTCGTCGTCTAAGGGTGCAATATTGTCTTCAATCAGCTCTGAATACATTGCGTCGTTAATACGGGATATCGAGCGGAAGAATTTTGCAAAATTAACGTTTAACTTACGCTCAACGTTGAACTCGTCGTCGCTCGCATCCTTAACCAACTCGCCCTTTATCTTTCGGTAATAATACTCATTAATCGTATCCGAACCGCAGTCTTCGGCAGAATTGTCAAATTCGGGCTTGAAAACGAAATTATTGTTTACCTTGTATTCCTTTTCAACGGGTTCGGAAAGCTCGATAGCGTTGTATTTTTCGCGATTTATAATATTGTTGGCAAGCATTGACTGTAAGCTCAAGCCAACCATAACGGTTAAATCGTCGAAGTAATCGCCATCGACGGGTAAAGCTTTGCTCGCCACGGTAGCGCTATAACCCAAGAATCTGTACGAAGAAATAAACAACCACAGCTTATAGCAGTTGTTGTAGTCGACGTTTTTCATTAATAGGTTAGTCTTTTGAATGGGCGGGCGTACGGGCTTAGCACGGTTTAAAACCTTCATAAACTCGGTCGTCTGCATCATACGCAGTCTGCGCCTTAACGTTTGCACACGCTCGTAGAGCTTTAAATTCGTAT
Organism: uncultured Clostridia bacterium; assembly: GCA_945834965.1. Lineage (GTDB taxonomy): Bacteria > Bacillota > Clostridia > Christensenellales > Borkfalkiaceae > Coproplasma. Next base: position 3,349 of record CAMAHZ010000079.1, read on the forward strand.
CGTTCTGACCGCCGTCGTTTACAGGGTCGTCGACCTTAAGGTCAATATTGCAGATAAATCGGCTGTCACCGAAATTGAATTTACTCTGCATTTTTACGTTCGTCTCGTTGAACGACTCAATCCTATCCTGCATTTCTTCGTTGCGTACTTCAACGAATTTGACTAAGTTATTAATCAACGCACACACGAAACGGTTTTCGTAAATGGCAATATCTTCGTCCATTTCAACGGAGAGAAGTTTTTTCGGGGTTACTTCGCCTGTATCTTTTTCGTAATTTTGAACGAACTGCGAGTGAGTTGTAAGGTGGCGAACGGTTTTAGTCGTCGTGCGCCTGACCTTTGCAACGTCCAAAAGTAACTCGTTTTCGGAAATGAACTTTCTGGGACGGTGCACAATCTGCTCAACGGAAGTAAGTGCAGACTCAATTTCGATTATCCAATCGTCCTGCATTTGAACGGACTGCGTGAAATTGAAGTGCGAAACGCTGTTTTCACCGCTGCGCAGGGCGGCGATAAACCTATCTAATTCATCCTTGTCGCCGCTTATTTTATTTAAAAATTCGTTCAAAAAATCTTTATTCATATCCCACCTAAAAATTCAGCCCAACCCGCTAAGGTCAGGCTTGAAACTTTGGTAAAAGCTTTGCAGTTATTATTATGTGCAAAATTTAAGTTTAAGACATTCTTAAAAGCTCGTTAACGTAACTTACGCAATAAGGCATTGCGCCTTCGCCAAACTTAGTATTAAAGAATACAATCAACTCTTCCAACTCGTTGTGCAAGAAAGGCAGGTTGAGCGCGTTAAACTTACGCAAAATTTTGGAAGTAATTATAAAGTCGATACCGCCCACTTCGCTGCCGCCGCACGCCATATAGACGGGCACGAACAAGGCGAGCTGTTTCATAATACGGTTACCAAAGCTGATTTTAAATTTCTCTCTGATAAAGGCGTCAAGCTCGCGGATAAGGGCGTAATTGCCTTCTGAAATATGGTTTTCACGGTGCGCCCTGTCGAACAAGCTTTCCAAGTAACTGTAAGAGCAGTTAAAGCTCTGCGTTAAGGGTGCGTCGAAATAGTCTGCCTTTTGGTTTAGTTCAAGCGTTACTGCACGGTCGTAAACCTTATCGGTAATCGTAAAGGTCGAGTCGTCGTTATTTGCAGTACCGATAAACCAAACGTTCTGCGGAACAAGGAATTTGCCGTAAACGACGTTTTTAGGGTCGTCGGAACGGGGTGCGGCAATAAGGTCGATAAGCCATTCAGCCACGTCGGGCATTTCCATAATGGAAAGGAAATCGGCGAAGTAGTACTCAATACGCGCCAAGTTCATTTCGTCGAGTACGATAAAGTTGGGGTCTTCCCTTAAGGAAACTTCGTAAAGCGACGCCAAGAAGTCGGTTTCGTTAAACTTTTTGGTGAATTCGTTGAAGTAACCAACCAAATCGGCACGGTCACGCCAGGAAGGCTGAACAGACACGATTGAAGTGTTGTTGTTAAAGAATTTACCCATTGCATAAGGTAATGAAGTTTTACCGGTACCGGATATACCTTCGAGAATGATTACCTTAGAAGTTGCCAGACCCGCAAGGAAAACCCTAATCGTCTCTTCCGTGTAGTAAAGTTTTAACTGCGAAGCCGCAAAGTTAACGAAACGCTTAACGACTTGCGGAAGTGAAATCATATCTTCGTCGTTCATATAGACGACGTTGGGGTTACGCTCGTACTTTTCGTCGAGATTGATAAGCTTTGTAAAACGGCTGCCGCTTACTGCGGTTTCTTCGGTTTCGCCTTCTGCAGTTTCAGGTGTGGAAGTATCAGTCTGCCCTGCATTTTCAAGCTGACCGTATTGACCAAGCTTTAATGCGAAAATTTTACTCTTTTCTTTTACAAGTTCGTCTGCCTGCTCTTTAAGCCTTGCAATTTCTTCTAAAAGTATATCCTTATCGACTTCCTTTGCGCGGAAGAAGATATAACGGCGGACGAGTTGGAACAGCCTATAGCAAACGAAGAACAAAAACGCAACGTTTGCAAGGGAAACGAGAATAAAGCATATCCAGCCCCAAACGTCGAAACTGCCGATTGCGTTTGCGAGCGTAACGATATAGCCGTCCTGCTTAATACCGTTATGGTCGTAGCCAATGACGTCCCCTATAAAGAGCTTATAGAAGAGAATAAAAAATTCACTTATAAAGTACCATACGTTTTGCAACCACGTCCATAAAAAGTTGACGTAGTATTGAGCAAAGTTAGCCATTTACGCTGTCCTTAAAATTAATAATTTATTCCTAAATTGTGCTTTCCCTGAAGAACAGGGAAAGTGTCGCGAGCCTTAGCGAGTGACGATAGAGTTTGATTTTTTAAATATTTTTACTGCCGAGATATCAAACTCTTTCGTCATACACTCCGTGTATGCCACCTTCCCTATTCTTTAGGGAAGGTTAAATTATGGTTTAAATATTATTTTTATCTAAACCTAAATGATAATAAATATCTTCACACACACTATCAAACTCTTTATTTATTTCGTGATTTGAATAACGTAAAACAATATAACCTAATTCACCTAAATTATAATCACGGATTTTATCCTTGTTTTCAAGTGAACTATAAGCATAATGTTGAAAACCATCAATTTCAATTACAATCTTCTTGGTAGGACAACAAAAATCAACAACGTAACTATTGATTATGCATTGCCTATGAAACTGGACAGGTAAATCACACAAGAAACCATACCAAAGCTTTTTTTCTTCATCAGTTTGATTTCGCCGTAAATATTGTGATATACCTTTTAGATTTCTTTTCCTAATCACTCTACTTATAAAATTTATTCCTAAATTGTGCTTTCCCTGAAGAACAGGGAAAGTGTCACGA